>NZ_JBAXHI010000047.1:0-26302 GCF_037138995.1 Candidatus Chlorohelix sp.
TTTCAAAAGGCTTTGTAAACTTTCGCCTTGACCTAGTTTTCAGAATTACTCTAAGGGCTTGTGCATATTATAACGAATTTGAAAAGCCAAAAATAATTTATCCGAAAATAGCAATGACCAGTAGGTTTTTTTATGATATGTCAGGTGCTTATATAAATGATTTAGCATTTATGATACCAACTACTGATTTATATTTACTTGGGATCTTAAACAGTAAATTAATTTGGTTTTATTTAAAGAATGTATGTTCTACTTTAGGTAATCCTGAGAATAGAGGCAGGTTAATGCTCTATACTTCGGACGTTAGTAAAATTCCAATTGTAGACCCCATAAGTCTCAAGCGCATTCACGTTGAAAAATTGGTTAATAATTTTTTAACCTATGGCTCGAATATACCGGAAGCAGCAGGCTGGCAGCAAGAAATAGACCGCATCGTGTACGAAATCTACGGTCTGACGGATGAGGAAATCGCGCTGGTGGAGGGGCATTGACGGCAACTATCGAAAGTAACAGCGCAACCATAGAAAGATAAGAGAGGGATTGGCGATGGTAAGCGATTTATTCGACTTTGAACTGAGAGCAATAGTTGAAGAACTACGAGAACGGGTACGCGCGTTGGAAGAAAAGGTAAGTCGACTGGAAAATGGCGGTAGAACCAGCAACCCAAGCCCAACTCCAAAGCCTGCCGTTGCACCTGCCCCCGCACGCCTCGAAGGGTTGGTGGAAGCCATTCGCGCTGCGCTGGAAGTTCTAGGCGAAGGAGATTCCGCAATCATCCGTCAGAAGGTAGCCGAGCGCGGTTTGCCTGCCGCTACCAAAAGCGATGTGAACAAAACGCTCTACGCCAGCCAAAACCTGTTCAGGATTGACCGTCAAGAGGGCGCAAAGCCAATATGGAAGCTGCTGTGAAAAGAAACTAGCCTTCAAGGTGTAACTATGACACCTATTCAATACACCCGGAGTCATAGTGCTTCTATTGCTAACCAAAGCATAGAACCTTGGTTTCACTTCTTAGACAGTGTACTAGCCACTATGCTGTAAAAGGAGTCAATCTGGGATAAACCACAATTTGATGCCAATCTTATAGAATTGTTATAGCTTACCTCAAAACCAAAGAGCAAGTGTAGTTTTGGAGTACGGGCTTAATTAACATTTTGTTTTTCGATTATTTGGAGTATAGGCTACCTTCTATAGCAGACCATTTATGACAAGAATCTGTTTATTCTAGCCATATTAATCTTTAATGTAATGTTGCTACTTTATAATATTCTTTATAAAGAGTTTTATACAAGCGGCATTCTCAAAATACGCTTTGGGTTTAGTGATATTAACCGAGGCACCTATTATGGTTATTACGGAGTTCAGTGAACTTATCAAGGAATTCAGACAGAGAACAGGTCTTACTCAGGAAAAATTTGCCGCAAAGCTCGGAGTCACTTTTCCAACTATAAATCGCTGGGAAAAGGGTCATACCAAACCTTCACCGCTTGCACTTAAGCAGGTTGAAGATTTATTACGTGGCATGGGAACTCAGGTTGAAGGTTTACTGGGAAAATACTTCCCCCAGAAATAATACATGTTTCAACGATTAAGCAGGATAGGGGCGGTTTTTGCATAACCACCGGTGAGTAAATATGTGAGAAGTCCGTGAGTTTTATATTCAATTTACACTAAGGAAATATCACTATGTTTTTTACCAGCGATAAGGCTAGCCTACAGGGTATTTTACAATCGATCGAAAAAGGGGATATACAATTACCGGATTTCCAAAGAGGTTGGGTTTGGGATGATGTTCATGTGCGAGATCTTCTTGCAAGTGTATCTATGGCTTACCCAATTGGCGCAGTAATGATGCTGGAAACAGGAAACCCCCACGTTCGTTTTAAACCTCGTCCGGTTGAAGGTGTAGTATTCAACGGCACCACCACCCCAGAACCAAGTCAACTTGTTCTGGACGGACAGCAGCGCCTGACTTCATTGTATCAGTCTATAATGAGTGGTAAGCCCGTTAATACACGGGATACCCAAAAATCTAACATAAAACGTTGGTACTATCTAGATATTGAAAAAGCGTTAGATACTAATATTGACCGAATTGATGCCATTATTGGTTTATCTGAAGATCGCAAACAGAAGAATTTTAGAGGAGAGGTCGTTGCAGATTATTCGACACTGGAAAAGGAGTGTGAGACCGGTCTATTCCCGTTCTCTATTGTTTTTGATGTCCCTAAATGGAACGAGTGGCAAAGTAAGTATGTTCAGATAATACCAGATCAACTGCAGCAACGGTTCACGCGTTGGAACGAGTTTTTCCAAAACTTTCTGCAAAAAATGCTGCAATATTCATTACCATTAATTCTTCTCCAAAAAAACACCCCCAAGGAAGCGGTATGCCAGGTCTTTGAAAAGGTGAATACGGGTGGAGTATCACTTAACGCTTTTGAGTTGATGACCGCCACTTTTGCTGCTGATGATTTCAATCTACGTGAAGATTGGTATGGGCATGATGGTAAGGATGGGCAACCAAAAACCCAAGGGCGAAGTGCAAAACTAAAAGCATACACCGCTCTAAGCGAAGTTGAAAACACCAGCCTTTTACAGGCCATTACATTATTAGCTACCAAAAAACGCAGAGAAGATGCCAGCAAAAACCAGACTCCTGCTGACAAATTACCCGCAATTAGCTGTAAACAAAAAGACATTCTTGAAATAGACGTAACGGAATATATTGCCTTTGCTGATAGCGTTACCGAAGGATTTATTAAAGCCGCCAAATTACTACGAGAGGAAAAAATCTTTTCCTTTCGCGACATACCTTATCGAACTCAACTTACCCCTCTAGCTGCGATAATGGCTGACTTGGGTGATTTAACTGTGAAGGCTGGTGTAAAGGATAAAATTAAAAAGTGGTATTGGTGTGGGGTGCTGGGTGAATTATATGGAAGTGCTGTAGAAAGCCGATTTGCTCGTGATGTAGCGGAAGTAGTAGCTTGGATCAAAGATAATGGACCAGAACCAACTACCATAACAGTCGCAAGCTTTACCCCCTCCCGCTTGCAATCTTTACGAACTCGCACGAGTGCGGCGTATAAGGGAGTGCATAACCTATTATTAAAAAAAGGCGCAGTGGATTTTTTCACAGGTACCATTATTGATGACCAGATTTATTCTGATGATAAAATAGATATTCATCATATTTTCCCCAAAGCTTGGTGCAAATTAAACCAGATTACGGCAAATACTTATGATAGCATCATCAATAAAACGCCTATCTCGGCCAAAACGAACCGAGTAATTAGCGGGAATGCTCCAAGCCAATACCTGCCCAGAGTTGAAGCAAAATCGCAGATTACAAGTCAGCAAATGGATGGATATCTAGCAAGCCATCTCATAGATACTCACAGTTTAAGGGTTGATGACTTCTTGGCTTTCTTCAAGTCCAGAGAAACCGCTTTATTAGCCATAATTCAGGAAGCAATGGGTAAACCTCTGCTTCAAGAAGCTTCTAACCAAAATACTGACAATTATGATGAGGAACTAGAAGATGACGATATAAATTCCTAATCAATATGAGGCATCAAAACATTGCTGCGATGATGGGTCAGTCTGCCCGGTAGAATATATCCGTAGCCAGAAGCAATGGGGTTTAGTACACAAAGGGGAAATTTCGGGCGGTAAGCCCTCCTGCTTATTATCGGAATCAGTTAAATTTGAGGGCTATTAGCGATGCCAAATGACCAACCCGACTTTCGGTCAGGAACACGAGTCGGACAGAAAGAGTCGCTACGGAGAATTGGCTTGTTGCAAAGCCCTATTCATTATTGCTTTTCTGAATTAGCTGTAAGAGCGAAATGAATCTAATTAACATGAAAGCTCATTGGAACTAAAAGTTCAAGCTTTAACCGGAGAACCATTCATGGTCACAAATTGGCTCACAACCATGAAACCGAGCTTTACCACCGATTGGCTGAAACTTCCGCCTAAAGAATTGCATCAGGTGCTGGAAAAAATCAAGCTCCTAGAACAAGACCCTCATCCCGATGCCAAAGTTAAAAAACAACTTAAATACCTCGATGGCAAATTATATCGAATCAGGAGCGGAGATTACCGCATCTTCTACACCTTTGACGAGAAATACGTGAGCCTTCTCGCCCTCAAAAAGCGTGCCGAAGACACCTACGACGAAGAGTATGATGTGGAATTTCTCGGTGGTTTGGACGTAGAGTTGGGGGGAAGCCCCTCCAAAACCCAGCCGGATTGGGAGAAGTTCTTCGCAACTCACGAGCCGGAAAAGACCAAACTACCAGAAGCCATTACCCCAGAACTCCTGAATAAGCTGATGATTCCCCACGAATGTCATGCCCGTTTGGTGCAGCTTACCACTCGCGATGCGCTGTATGATTGCCCTGGCATTCCAGACGAATACCTTCTTAAGCTCGACGAGTACATGTTCGAACGCCCCCTCGTGCAGGTAACCCAACAGCCAGATTACCTGTTGGGAGAAGTTGAAGACTTGCTGCGCTTTAAAGAGGGGGAACTGGTCTCCTTCCTTCTCAAACTCAGCCATGACCAAGAAAAGTATGTAAACTGGGCGATGGAGGCTTCAGGACCTACTCTGGTAAAAGGCGGTCCCGGCACCGGAAAGAGCACCATTGCGCTCTACCGCATCCGCTCCCTGCTAAAGGTACTTAAATCTCAGGGCGTAACCGCTCCCCGTATTCTATTTACCACTTACACCAATGCCCTTGTAACCTCCTCTTGCCAACTTCTGGAACAACTGCTCGGCGATGATGCTCGGCTGGTAGAGGTGCAAACCGCTGATAACCTAGTCTGGTCAATTTTGCAAAAAGCGGGTAAACAGAACCACCCTGTCGCAGATGATGAGTTAAAAGCACTGCTGCGGAGAGCAAAAGTGCGGGCGAAAAGCTGCTTTGAGGGCAACGCTATTCAAAGAACCTCGCAGGAACTGGCGATAGATCGCATGAGCGAGAGCTACCTTTTAGAGGAAATCTGCACAGTTATCGTAGGCAGGCAACTTGAAACTCTGGAAGAATACCTGAAAGCAGCCCGTCCCGGCAGAAGGATGTCGCTCAACGTCAACCACCGCAAAGGAGTTTGGCAGGTACATCTGTCCCTGCTGGAACTGCTGAAAGAGGCACAAACTACCACCTTCTCCCACGCCCGTAGCGATGCTCAAAAAATACTGATTACTTCTTCTGCTCGCGAAACTTATGACGCGGTGGTGGTAGATGAGGCTCAAGATTTGGCGCCAAGTGTCCTACGCATACTGGTATCTGTTTGTAAAAGCCCCAATCGTTTCTTCGTTACCGCCGATGCCAACCAATCCATCTACGGAAGCGGGTTCAGTTGGCAAGATGTACATGCCGACCTCCGCTTTCAGGGACGCACCGGAGTATTACGCACCAATTACCGCTCTACCCGTGAAATAGGGGAGGCAGCACATTCCTACCTTTCCAACGGTAGCCTTGAAACCGAAGAAACCCCACGGGAATATATCAATACAGGATTACCCCCCGGCACGAGATCGGTTGAGGATACCGAAGAAGAAGCGCAACTACTGGCACTATTTCTGCCAAAGGCTGCCAGAGAAGCACGCATGAGCCTCGGTGCATGCGCGGTATTGTGCCCCACCGAAAATGCGGGTAGGTCTGTGGCAGCCCGTCTGCGCCAACTAGGGGTGGAAGCCACCTTTATGCCCGGTAAAGAATTGAACCTCTCCAGAAGGGAAGTAAAAGTAATCACCCTTAAATCCTCAAAAGGGCTGGAGTTTCCGGTGGTAGCCTTAGCGGGCTTTCAGGATGCCTCCTACCCTTATCAACCTCCCAATATAAAGGAAGATGAAAAAGCCGAATACCTGTCGGTAGAACGGCGCACCATGTACGTAGCAATGACACGTGCCATGCGCACCTTACTCATACTGATTCCCGCCCAGACCACTTCCCCCCTTCTATCCGGTTTTGACCCTACCAAGTGGAATCTTGGTACAAATCAGGAAGGGGTGAAAGCATGAAAGCAATAGTTTTAACGGAGGTAGCAGGCTATCGTTTTAGCGCGTCTGCCATAAACCAGTATTTGCGCTGCCCCCGCAAGTTTTACTATTCCACCCTTCTACGACTGACGCAGCCCTATTCCACCACTGCCTCATTTGGCACAATCATTCACGATTCGCTCGAAATTCTACACAACTGGGCAGGCGCACAACCCATTCGCCCCGTTTACGAAGAGGCGAATGCCCAGAGCCAACTAATCCTAGAGGAAGTCTGGCAAGAAGCAGGCAAGAGGTTTATTTACCCGGCAGTTCAAAAAGCCTACCGCCAAAAGGCGCAACGCCTTCTCAAGCGCTATACTCAGGTTGAGTTCCAACGTATCGGGGCAGATATTCCCATTCGCACCACCAGCGAAATCTCCTTTGAACAGGGCTTTCTTCTAGGTCGCTTCCCAATTTCAGGTCGGATAGACCGGGTGGATTACTTTGGAAGTGGGGAAGTTGCCATAATAGATTACAAAACCGGCAGCGGGGAAAAAGCTCAGAATGCCCTTATCAAGGACTTTATTAACCTAGCGCAAAAGTCCACATGGCAGCCCACCGACTACCAATTGCCCCTCTACTACTTCTATTGGAGTGCGGTAATCGGCACGCCTCCCCGCTATATCGGGCATTACCAACTCAAGCATTCCAAAGGTCCTCGCCTTACCCTGATTGAAATAAGACCGGGCGCGCCAACTCCTGAAGAGCGGCTAAAGGGTAACCGCAAATACCTATATCAGGAGGAAATGGAAGAAATACTCCCCGCTCTCCTTCAGGTACTTGAGGAAATGGCTGAGGCGAACCAGAACTTCCCTGCCCACCCTTCTACCGGACGGGAGTGCCAAATGTGCCCCTACACCTTTGCTTGCGAGGGAGCAGGAGAAGAGGAGGGAGAGGAAGAATGAGCAGCATAATAGAGGAATTAAACGAAAATCAGCGGATTGCAGTAACCAGAGCTGCTGAAATGTCGCTTCGGATCGTGGCAGGACCCGGCACCGGGAAAACCAAAACCTTGGTGGCGCGTTTTCTTGCTCTGACACTGGGAAATTCACTTCCAGCAGACCGGGTGCTGGCGCTGACCTTTACTACAAAAGCCGCCGAGGAAATGGTGGAAAGAGCCAGCCAACTCTATCAGCAAAATAAGCTTACCCTAAATCAGCCATGGATTAGCACCTTCCACAGCTTTTGCTTTCGGATTCTCTACGGACACGAGGATACAGAGACAAACAAACATAATTCCCCTTTAACAGAACTAGAGCGACTGAAACTGAGGCAAGACCTATCTCGTGAGATTCTATTACTGCCTGACTTGGCAGAAAGCTATCCCCATCTGGATTTTGCCGACCACCCCGCTCTTTTTGATGCCGCCTATCTCGCCATTGAAAGACTGCGGGACTCCTACTGTACCCCGGAGGAGCTATTGGCAAAACTTCCCCCTGTCGGGAGTGCCAATGAAGAAGGCTATCGACGGGATATTATGGGCTTTACCGCCGAACTATACCGCTGTTACCGGGAAAAGCTGGAAGAAATGAAGCGATTGGACTTCCCGGAAATGGTCTATCGGGCATATTACCGCTTGAAAGATAATCCCGACCTCTGCCAGACCTACCGAGAGCGTTTTCATCACATTCTGGTAGATGAATTTCAGGATACCAGCCGAGGTCAGTTGCAATTGCTGAAACTACTGTCCCCGGATTTAAGCCGGGTGACGGTGGTGGGAGACCGCAAACAATCCATCTACGGCTGGCGAAACGCTCGCCCTGAGAACTTCGATGACCCGCATCTTGTCGGAGCAATCCAAGTTCCCCTGAATCTCAACTACCGTTCTTACCAAGAAATCTTGGACATAGCTGCCAGAGTAATTCTCCCATTGGCAGATTCTCAGCTTTTCCTGCCAGAAGAACTTACTATTACTGCTAATAACAAGAGTGGACCGGAAGGTTGTGTCACTTTGGCTTGCCCAGAGGATAGCGTTTCAAAAGAAGAAGGGCTGAAAGCAGAGGCTCATTTCATTGCCAGTGAAATAAAGAAACTCAAGGAAACGCAGCCGGATAAAACTATTGCCCTGCTTCTCAGGAGTGTGAGAATTCAGAGCAGACCCTACGAAGAAATATTTAGGGCAGAGGGAATTGAGTATGTGACTTGGGGCGCGGGAGGGTTTTATGATCGGCAAGAGGTGAAAGACCTCATTGCCATCTTGAGACTGGTAGAAAATCCCTCTGACGGACAAGCTTTTTATCGATTGGCACCTTCACCCCTTTTCAAGTTAGAGCAAGCGCTACTTTATGAACTAGCGTTAAAGGCACGAACCGTAACCAAAGAACGAGAGTGGAATTTTGAAGCGGGGATAGAGGAGTTGGCGGAAGTACCTCAAGAACTGCGAGAGTTACAAATCTTTATCGCTGAATGTCGCCGGGAAGCAGCACAACTCACCCCTGCGCTACTGGTGGAATGGATACTTAGCGGCGAACGGTATAGCCAATACTTTGAAAGTCGTACGGTAGGAGAGCGGGAGCGGGTGGAAGCCAACCTCTCCAAACTTATGAAGCTGGCAACTGCGTTTGAGAAAGCACAACCGGAGGCAGCCACCTTAAAGGACATGGTGGAGTATTTCAACCTGTGGATCGAATTTGGCTTGCCGGAGCAGGAAGAGTTACTTGTACCAGAAGACCCCAAACCGGGAGTGGTGCAGGTGATGACGGTACATCTCTCCAAGGGATTGGAATTTGACAGCGTGTTTGTAGCAGGGATAAAGCCCAGCCAATACCGGGTGGAAACCCGCCTGTTCAGTTACGAGCCGGATTTAGAGCATGAGTTTGAGGGGGGCTTTGCTATCTTGAAGTATCAGGGGGAAGACGGCAGAGTTGATGGGAGCAACCTTGCTCGCTACAAAGAGATACAAAAGAAGCGGTGGCTGGCAGAGGAGAGATTTGTTTACTACGTGGCAATGACAAGGGCGAAGAAAAAACTGTCCCTAACCACCGCTTATTCCGAACAGGTAATCAGAGAGATGAAGGGCAGGGCTGCTAATTTTTTGTTCAGCGAACTCACGAGTTGGGTGGAAGAAGAAGAAAGTATTAGCAAGGGCTATCGCTTACATAAATTTGCACAGTGAGTGTTTCTAATCTGACAAAAATCTTTCGATTTACCCTTGGCAGACCTGGAAGCTACTGAAGAAGACTCAAAAACCTACCAGTTGTTGGATGATTTCTCAGTGTGGTTCGTTAACTGGAGATGCAATAGAATGTTTCCTTGCATCACATCAAATTATTCTGAAGATTACAGATAGATTTATCAGGGATTCGCGCCACTTGGGAAAAACTGTTTTAGAACTAAACACTACTAAAAAACTTACGCTCAAAAAATGACGATGATGTTTAGTTTTAGACCATTCTTAGCAAAGTGGGCAGAATCCCTGATGACACACTGGTGTGAGGTAAAGGCAATGAGTACAAGCCTGCGAGATCGACCAGTTGGTTTTTCGCACACTCAGTTCGAGTATGCGCAGAATCACGGGGATACCTATTGGCTCTATGTTGTTGAATATGCAGGAACATCACGCTCCCGCATTGTTCGAATCCAGAACCCCGCTGGCAAGGCACGTACCTTCACCTTTGACTACGGTTGGCTCGATGTCGCCGAGTCCGATGACAAGCAAGAGGATTAGGGAGTACACTCACTTGCAAAATTTGGTGAAATAGGATGAAATGTTTAACAAGCAGATGAATGTGAAACCATCCACGAAGGAGGAGATTAAGTTGGGGAGTAAGAATTTATTTGCTGCTAAGTCACTTCGTATGAGGCTTGGCGCAGCAATATTTCTGTTCGCAGGTCTGCTTTTATCGGCTTGCGGTGATAGCACTGCTACGCCTGTTCCTGCTACTACTACCGCTGCCACCCTTGCACCAAACCAGACGGTAGGACCTGCGGTTGTCCCTACGACTGCTACAACTGCTGCTACTACCACTGCCAGCGCTACTACAGCCGCTGCTACCCTTGCGCCAAACCAGACGGTAGGACATGCAACTGCGACTCAAGAAAAGTCAAATTATGCACTGAATGTCGAAAAACAATTGCAAGAAGCGAAAACCTACTTTGAATCGCTGGACATTGAAAAAATTGCACAAACAACAGGTTATTATATGAAACAAGATGGGATAGAATCATCTGGTGTAGCTTTGATTACCAATAATACACAATATTCTCGAGTAACTCGAAAACCTGGCACATTTGGGGGAGTAATCTATAGTTTTCCAACACCAATAAAATATGAAGATGGCGAGATGAAACGAACAACCATGATTACTGGAGTTAATCTGGGGGTTATTGACATCGAAAAAGAATTACAAGATGGACGTAAAACATCAATCCAAGTGCTTTTAGTCGGAATTGCTCCAACTACGAATAAGGCTGATTGGGTTATACTCCCCACATTAATTGGTGCAAATGGTGCAACCGGTGACAGCTCGGAATTTGCAACAGAAACCGCAAAAATGAAACCTGCTCATTCGCTGTTTAATCCTATTGGGGATAGAAAAAATTTGAGCGTTGCAGAGTTATCTGTTTCTCTTTCTCAACAACCAAATAAACCGAATGCAGAGTTCATCAAGGAACTAAAAGCAGGAAAAGGATTGGGTGTTGAATTCAATTATGGGAATTTAGGTACAACAGATGCACGAGCAGGTCTCGGAAATTTAGAAAAAATTTACCCAGAATGGATGAAAGCTTTGGGTATAACACCTGAAGATATGAACAATAATTATAATCATATAGAAGCAGTATTGAATGCATTATTGATTTCAACATCAAAAAACGCACAGTCAGTGGTTGGGGAATGGAGTCGTTTTGCAGGACTAAATCAGAATTTACGCAATTTTGACGCATTAACAATTGATTGGAAATCACTTCTTGATCCATTGTCTAATACAACTAATTTATTTGCGTTTCTCACTGGAAATGATATCAGAGCTTTTTCAATTCCATCTTCCAGCAACGTTACCAATGTTTCACCTTGACAAGAGCGTGCGCTGATTTGTATTGCTAAATGGTGTTAGATTAGTAATTAAGAAGGATCAGGATCTGCGTAAATTTTAGTGGTAAAAAGCCGTCATATTTTTGCACACCCGTTAAGGGGACAAATTCCCGCGAATAATGACTTATGACAAGTTTACAAGAATTATTGCGTACCTGAATTAACTAGTTTATCTCAAAAATACGCTAACTTCTGGATGTTACAGGTAGTTATAATATTTTGCCGTTTGTTATATTATAACTTTAACATCGAAACATTAAGATTGCAATTTCCCTGTCTTGGCGTTTTATTTATGGTTAAATTAACTGAGGGTTTGAGATTCTTGTGGCTTTGAAAAGAAGGCGCTAATGTGCGCTGACGATGGGGAATTCAACTCTGTTACCGCTCTATTATCAATTTCTCCCGAACTGCTCAGGCATTGACAAGAGGTGGGGTTGCTGTTCCCGCCAATGTACCTGCTCCACAATACCCACTGCCACTCCTGCTTTAAGTCGCATTTGTTCTGGTAGATAGACTCTTCCGCACTTAGCGTGAAGCAGAAGGAAAAATCCTACCAGTTTGAACCTGTTCCGGTTTATCAATGAAAATGGAACCACCCTTTTTCACGTCAAGTGAGGGAGAACCCTTTTTTAGGCGAAACACCCCCATTTTTCAGAGCAAAATATTCTCACCTTTTAATAGCGGGGGTTTTCACAGCATAAAAGCAGTGCCTCTCAGCAATTATTGCACCTCCTCTCAAGTTCAACAATTTGCACCTATCGCGTACTAGACCAGCTTTGGAAACCCCAGCTAAAGATATTGACTGGGGTGAATGTTTACGCCTGACTAACTATTAGGGCGTTGTTAGGCAGGAGTGGGATGGGATATAGGAGGCATTCTAGGTGGCTTAGAATGTCTCTAAATGGCATAAGAGATTTGGGTTGGAATAGAGGAATTAGGTTATTGGGAGGAATATTCACTCCAGTCAATACCATTTGCTGAAGTTCCCAAGACTGGCGTTTGGGGGATATAATTAAGTAGTAAGAGATTAAATGTTATCTGCACGCTAAGGAGACAAAGCTATGGCACACTACATATACAACTGGAACGGAAACAAGGCGACTCTGGTAAGCCAAAACGCTTACAGCTTGGATGAAGCCTTGAACGCCATTGCTGCCCTGAACGCCAAAGCGCAGGACTATGACGAAGTATATAGCCTCGCCGCTCTAAGCCGAAACGGTGAGCCAGCCCAAACACTGTACCGCCTTGCCAACGGCGAGCTTAGCGAAATCGAAGAAAGCGTTTGTATGGAAACCGAGCAAGGTAAGTGGTTAGACCTGATGGTGGTAGGTCAGGTTGAGCTTGGCAAGCTGTACTACCGCTTCTGCGGGATGGCAGGCAATTCCATGTATGCCGAAGATTACCGCAAAGACGCTGCCTCCGTTTTGAAGGTGTACAAAGCCCGTTTCGGCAAAACCCCTTGGGGAAAAGTAAGCTTTAGGTGTAAATATTGACTCCCCACTGGTTTTTTCACACCTATGTTCACCGGATTACCCAATCCCATCCCGCTATCAGGCACACGCTGGCTGAGGTGGTGCGCTACGATGGCAACCGCGTGAACCTGTTCCCGCTCTCACCCGCACTGCTGTTCCCGCCAATTTGAGAGGGTAGTCCTTTTTCCTTCTTTCTGACATCGCTTTGCACTTTACAGGGTTCTTGCCGTTTCCTCCATGTCCTTTCTCTATTCAGGGTTTAGACCGTTATTATCAATCTTGGTAATCAGTTGCCTGCTTTTATATTGGTGTTTTTGAAAATGATTGGACTTCCACCGCTATACACGCTGCCTTGGATAGTGCAGCTATCTAGTGTTACTTTACCGTTATTGTTGTAGATAGCGCTACCTTGAGTGGAACTACCACCTATTATCGTCAGTCTGGACAAAGTTAAACTACCGTTATTGTTTACCTGTAAAGCCTGTCCTGCAACACCACCGTTGAGAGTTATTTGCTGTCCGGTTCCATCAAGAATCAAATCACTGCTGATGACGATAGGTTGAGTAAGGGTAAGTGTCCCGGTAGAATTAAAAACCAATACCGTGCCAGGCGCAGCATTAGACACCGAAGCGCGAAAGTCAGCCTCGCTATTTGCGCTAACCTGTATAACAGGTCGATTGTCCACCGCCCCGATAGAGCAAGGGCTTAGGCGTGGAAAGCCACGTTGGTCGGTAGTGCCAACGCTACAACTACCCGCTCCAATCGCAGGACTGTCCACCAGTAATTTAAGAGTCTGGGTGGGACCACCATTATTCGCCAATGTAGCAAGCTTCGGGTCGGTGTTGGTCTTGCTGCTGCCGGCATTGAAACCGCAGGTGTTACCGCTGTCTAGGTTGTAGCCACCATCGGTAATAGTTCCGCTGCAATTGTTAGAACCGTTTATCAGCGTGTTTTTCAGTGTTACCGAATTGCTGTTATGAATTGCGCCTCCGGTGGTGGCTGAATTGCCGGAGAAGGTGCTGTTGCTCACCGCTAACGTCCCGTTATTATTGTAAATGGCGCCGCCCTTGCCATTGGTGGCTGAATTGCCGGAGAAAGTGCTGTTGTTCACCGTCACAGTGCCGCTATTGTTGTAAATCGCCCCTCCGTCTATGGTAGCAGAGTTGTTGGAAAAGGTGGAGTTGGTAATCGCTACCGTCCCGTTATTATTGTAAATCACCCCGCCTTTAGAAGCTGCACCCTCCACAAAAGTGAGGTTATTTAAGTATAGTTTTTTGCCAGAGTTGACGGAGAAAAGCTGGTACGTACTTGCCCCACTAATTGTCACTTTACCCGACCCTGTATTAGTCAGGGTTAGGTCTTTGGAAATGCTGGGCAGTGCCTCCGTTAGGGTGATGGTGGTATCAGCGGCGCACGCGAAGTCGAGCGTGCCGCCACTACTAACCGCGAATTTGAGGGCTTGTACTGAGCATCCTGCAACTACCTCAAAGGCACTGCTGCTATCCCCGGTCAGACCAGTGGCAGCGGCTGTTAGGATATAGCCAGTTCCAGCTAGGTTCACGGAAAGGTCGGTGAAAGTGGCTACCCCGTTCACAGCTTTTACCGTTTTAGTTCCACCCAATACTGCGCCGGAGGCTCCACCTGAGAGCGTGAGGGTTACAGAGCCTGAGAAGAAAGTAGCAGTGTTACCATTGGCATCCTGTACAGTTACTATAGGATTCTGAGCAAAAGCTGCCCCGGCAAGGGCTGTTATCGGTTGCACGGTGAAAGCCAGTTTGGTTGCGCCTGCTGCAACATTAAAAGTGCTGCTGCTCACCCCACCACCGATCAATTCAGAGGAAGTAGTTAGGGTATAGCCAGTCCCGGCTAGGTTCACGGAAAGGTCGGTGAAAGTGGCTACCCCGTTCACAGCTTTTACCGTTTTAGTTCCACCCAATACTGCGCCGGAGGCTCCACCTGAGAGCGTCACCGTGAGAGTACCAGTATAGGTAGTATTAGTAGTAATGCCATCTGGATTTTTTACTTTAACTACTGGTTGCGGGTTAAGCAGACCTCCGGCAACAGAAGAACCAAGTTGCGGGTTAAGCAGACCTCTGGCAACAGAAGAACCGGGTTGAGTTTCAAAAGACAGAAAAGTTAAAGAATTGGTAGCCACTATCCCTCCCACCCCTGTAGCAAAACAAACGGTGACGGATGGGCAACTAATGCCGTAAAGATCGCCAGTATTATATGAGTATTGGGTAGTCCAGGTGGACACTATTGTGCCTCCATTCCCAACGGAGAAGCAGGTAAGCACATTGGGACAACTAATGTCACGCAGCCCGGTATTAGTATCTAAAATTTGGTCAGTCCATGTGATTCCCCCATCAGTTGTGGACACTATTGTGCCATTGTATCCTATACTACCCGCCGCAAAGCAAGTGGTTGCGCTTGGGCAACTGATGCCGGCAAGACCATCGTTGGTATTAACAGAAATTCGAGTTGCCCATGTGGTTCCCCCATCAGTGGTGGACACTATCGCGCCAGAATAAAAATCATAAGAGCTTCGTCCCGCCGCAAAGCAAGTGGTTGCGCTTGGGCAACTAATGTCACGCAGCCACATAGCTGTGTCGATGGATTTGCTAGTCCAAGTATCTCCGCCATCAGTTGTGGACACTATTGTGCCTCTCCTATCATCGCTGCCCATGTATCTGCTATCACCCACGGCATAGCAAGTAGTGACGCTTGGGCAACTAATGGCACGCAGGTTGTTAGCAGTGTCGGCTGTTCGGGTAGTCCATGTGGTTCCTCCATCAATGGTAGCTACGATTGTTCCAAGACTACTCACGGCAAAGCAGGTAGTAGCGTTGGGACAACTGATAGCATACATTGATGGAGCATTTACAGAATTGGTAATCCAAGTATTCCCACCATCGTTAGTGTACAGCATTGTGGTGTCAAAATGTATTCCACCACCAGAATTCCACCCCATAGCAAAACAGGTGGTTTCACTGGGGCAACTAATACCGTACATGGTGGTATTTTGTTCAGTAAATTGAGGAACCCAGATGTTTCCACCTGTGTCTATATCTACCGGTATTATATTAAAGCTTGAACTGACGGCAGATGTAAGGTTACTGTTGCTCGCAGTCAATATGTAACCTTTACCGACTTTATCAATAGAGAGGTCGGTAAAACTAGCTACTCCATTGATGGCGGTAACGGTGGTTGTGCCGTTCAAGTATGCGTCGGTAGCGCCCCCAGAGAGCGTCAGCGTGATAGACCCTGTAAAAGAGGTATTTGGATAATCGCTGGAATCTTGTGCCTGCACCACAACTTGTTTAGGGAAAGGCAGCCCAGCATTGGAATTTCTAGGTTGAGTAGTGAAAGCTAGTTTTACTACAGGACCTGCCACATAAAAAGGCTCACTATTGACTGAAATTAGATTGTCGCCGGTGAAAGTCAGCCCATAACCCGCCCCGGCTAGGTTCACGGAAAGGTCGGTGAAAGTGGCTACCCCATTCACAGCTTTAACCGTTTTAGTTCCACCTAATACTGCGCCGGAGGCGCCGCCAGAGAGCGTCACCGCGATAGATCCGGTGTAGGTGGTATCTGTAGTAACTCCATCAGCTTTTGTTGCTTTAACTACAGGTTGTGGATTAAGCAAGCCTCCGATAGTAGAAGATCCGGGTTGGGTAGTAATAACCAAAGAGGGGGAAGATGGCACAAAAGATTTAGCCACACCTGCACCGCCCACAGCGGCCACAGCAAAACAAACGCTGTCGGTAGGACAACTGACGCTCCCCAAATAGGTAATAGTGCCGGAGTCCTGAGTGACCCAAGTTTCCCCACCATTGATAGTAGCCACTATTGATATGGAAACTCCAAAAGCATTAGGCCAGGTAGTACCCACAGCATAGCAGATGAGCGCTGTGCGACAACTGATGTCTAATAAGCTGGTAGTAGAACTACTACCGGACGGGGTAGTAAAAGTACCGACAGAGGTTTCGAACCAAGTATAACCTCCATTGGTAGTTGCCAATATTACGCCAGCATTACCCACGGCATAGCAGGTGGTGACAGTGGGGCAAGTTATTCCATTTAAGTAATAAGAAGGATTGAAGCTTCGGACCCCCCAAGTGTTACCCCCATTTTTAGTGACTATGATGGCTCCCTTCGTATTAACGACAAAGCAAGTGAGAGCATCAGGACAACTGATACCGGTTAGCTGCTGGTTTAAAGCCGTGGTGTATTTGGCAGTCCAAGTTACCCCAACATTGGTGGTTTCAACTATTACGCCTTTAAAAGACTTGCTATTCGTATCATATAAATTCCCCACGGCAAAACAGGTGGTTTCGCTGGGGCAACTAATGGCACTCAGGTTGTTAGCAGTGTCGGCTGTTCGGGTAATCCATGTGGTTCCTCCATCAATGGTAGTCTCTAGAGTGCCTTCATCCCCTACAGCAATACAGGTGGTTTCGCTGGGGCATTCGATTCCCCAAAGACGACCCTCTGTACCGGATGATTGGGGAAACCAAGTATTTCCATCGGTGGTGGCTAATATTGTACCAAAATACCCCACTGCAAAGCAGGTGGTTTCGCTGGGGCAACTGATGTGGTTCAGTCCGGTATTATTGAACGTGGGTTTTTCAGTCCAACTTACTCCACTATCGCTTGTAGCCCATATTGTGCCAGGATTACTTAGTGCGGTAGAGCAAGCAAGGGTGCTGGTGCAACTGATTCCTTGTCCGTTACCAGTAATAGAGGTACGCGCATTCCAATTGGCTCCACTATTGGTAGTGGACATTATTGTGCCACCCCATCCCACCCCAAAGCAGACGTTAGCATTAGGGCAACTGATGCCGAACAGGTCAGTTGCTATGCCAGAGTTTTGGATAGCCCAAATATTAGTCCCATTGCTGGTAGCCACTATTGTGCCAGCACTCCCGAAAGCAAAACAAGCGGTAGCATTAGGGCAACTGATGCTGTTAAGATTGTTAGGTGTGCCTGAAGTTTGGACTGTCCAGTTGACTCCTTTGTTACTGGAAGCCACTATTGTGCCTGAAGCTCCCACTGCAAAACAGGTGTTAGAATTGGGGCAACTGATGCTGTTTAGGTCAGATGCTATGCCAGAGGTTAGAACATCCCATGTCTTTCCGCTATCGGTGGTGGCTTCTATTGTGCCTGAAGCTCCCACTGCATAGCAAATGTTAGCAGCAGGACAACTAATGCTGTTTAGGTCAGATGCTATGCCAGAAGTTAGAACATCCCATGTCTTTCCGCTATCGGTGGTAACTTCTATTGTGCCAGAAACTCCCACTGCATAGCAAATGTTAGCAGCAGGACAACTAATGCCGTTCAGGGTATTAGACGAAGAGGATTTAGTTGACCAAGTACCCCCATTTTTGGTGGGGTACAATACTACGCCATCATTACCCACGGCATAGCAGCTAGTTTCGCTGGGGCAACTGATGCCATTAAGACGGGTCACCTTTGTGGCAAAAGAGTCTTGCCATCCCCAAGCGCCACCTCCAATGCTAGAAGTAGTTTTCTGAGAGGCTTTTTTTACAGGAGTAGGAGTCGGTTTATTCCCGGTTGTGCTAGGAGTTACCGTCCCGGTTGCACTCGCGCTTAGGCTATTAGAAAGACCTGTGCCGGCAAGAAGTAAAAATGCCAGCAGCAGCAATACGCGGATTGGGGAAATAATCTTTCTAGAACGCTCACTAAGCCTGATAAAAAGACCAAGAATATTTTTTCGCATCGCTTCTACTCCTACGGTATAGAGAATGAATATGAGGATAAGGGGGGCGATTTCTCGCCCCTGTTTTAGGCTTTTTTAACAACCGTGCAGATGGCTGTAACTGGATTATTACCTACACCACCTGTTATTTTCAGCCTCCCGCCCGTTATGTTCAGATTTGACAGCAACGCGCCACCTCTCATTTGCACATCGTACCCTGCGGTGTTCATTGTTTTAGCGCCGCTACCGCAATTTCCCCCATTGATGAATACGCCCGAAGGTATTGTTAGAGGTCCTGTGAGGGTGATGGTTGAAGGCAGATTTATAGTAAGCCCTCCAGATGGCACGTTAAGGAGAGTATTTAACAGTTCCGCTCCAGTGGTTACAGATACGGCTGTACCCGGAGTGATTGCGGATGCCTCGTTAGAGTAAGCGGAATTTCCAGAGGCATTGTATGAACGCACCCGGTAGTAATAGACGATGGCAGGGAACAAGCCATTCGTATCGTTGAAAGTAATGACATTTGCCCCGGTTGTGCCAATTTGGCTGTAAGGTCCACCTGTGCCCACTTTACGCTCTATTTTGTAGCCTGTTTCCCCACTGACATCTCCCCAACTTAAAGTTATCAGGCTACCTGAAACAACGGTGGTAGTAAGACCGGAGTACACAGTTAGCGCGGTACTACTGCTGATACCATTAAGCAGCGCGGTTATGGTGGCGCTACCTGCGTTCACTCCGGTAGCCAGACCGCTTGCGCTTATTGTGGCTTTGCTTGTATCGCTGGAACTCCAAGTCACACTGTTGGTTACGGTAGCCGTGCTGTTGTCAGAGTAAGTACCAATCGCGGTAAATTGTTGTGTAGTGCCCTTAACAATACTAGAGTTAGCCGGAGTCACTGCGATGCTTCTAAGTGGTAGAGCAGTCACTCCAAATTCTATAGCGGTGCCACCATCGCCCTGATAATACTCAATGCGAATCGGAACAGCAGTTTGGGTGCTATAAGTCTGGCTATAGTAGTAGCATGTTTTATTTTGTACTTTCCACTGGTCTATTACTTTTGCGCCTGACAGATAAAGCCGCACTCCGTCATCTCCACAAAGCATAAACTGGTATCTGCCGCTGGTAAAAGTGTAAGTCCTATCCCAACTTGCTGACCAGTTAGTGCTGAATGTCAAACCCAGTGTTGGCATTGGAGCATACCAAGTTGGCCAATCATACTTAAAATCAAGCCCGGTGCTTCCCCCGGCACTAACTTCATTCCGAACTAAACTCGGTGCGCTCAGCAAGTTAGCATTGTTGTAATATTGCGCTTTCCAACCCGTGAAAGTATTGGGCCAGTAATAAGCTTGATAACTACTGCCGTTCCAGGTAATGTAACCATTGGCGAAATTACTCTGAGGATTTCCGCTTGCATTGACGAACTCATCACTGGTCGGCAGCCCTAGCGCAGAACTAGGTCCCCCCATATTCATATAGGTAGAAAATACAACACCCATCACCACGAATGCCCTGATAGTGCTTGGTGGCGCCCCTCCCGCTTCATGATGGAATATACCAGCAGACCCGGCATTTCCTCCAGTAAATGGTTGCCATGTAACCCCGGTATTAGTACCAAACCAACTAACTCCACCTGTAGTTGAACCTATGGTGGTACTCCCTCCAATGCGGTTAAAAGCTTCTACATAATTTTGAGAGTAACCTGACCCTTCCCCGACACCAAATTCTCTAGTACCGAATACTTCTAGTTCCCAGATTGATACATGGGGTATATCAGCCGGTTGCGCTACTATTTGTACTTTACTTGCTGTTGTTCCGGCGGGAAAAGTTAAGGTTCTGAGTCCGCTTGTTCCATCCGCAACTACGAATACATCTTGCCATGTCCCGTTCATGCCTAAAATCTGTACCGTATAATTCTTCGAATACGCCCTAGCCCAATAAATTTTTAATCTATCCAATCTGTAATTGGAACCCAAATCTACAGTAAGAGTAGGATTTATTGCCCCATCTTGTGAAGCCCATCGGCTATTAGGGTCTGCATCAGCTACCTTGCTTGCTTCATTACCAGCGCTGTAAATACTCGATGCGGTAATGGTTTTCCCTCGTGCAATGTTATTCTCAAGTGGAGGTAATACAGTAACCTGTAGATTCTTTGTAGGACCAAACCATGTTATTGTCTCATTGACCATTTGCAATACATCGGTATAAGTTCCCGCAGCCTGATTTGTCGGAACAGTTAAAGTTATAGGCCAATCTTTAGTGCCTCCCGACCCAACCTGTTCTCCTGCATTAAGAAAAGAGCGACCGTAGCCTGCTATGGTATTATGAACCCCCAGACGGTAGAGGGGAGGATTTACACCAATGTCAGACCAGATGGCTGCTCCTGTGTTTTTGGTGGTAATGCTATAGCCCTGAGTCTGACCCGGTATCATGTAGATACTGTAGCCATTGGCATCGGCAAGCCAGTTTGCTGAGTTACCAGTAAATTCACTGTTAGGTTGGCAGGTTATTGCTTTTGGCGAACTACCTATTTCAGGGTTACCACCATTTGGGTCGGTATTTATGGCGTAAACTCTTACTTCGTGAGTTAGACCGTCTTTATACACATTTGGAACAGCAAACGAAAACCCGTGCAGACCATTATCATGGCTTACTAATGTAGCTACATCAGAGCGATATATATTCGCGGTAGTTGCATATCCTTGACCAACTCCTGAGACACCATTGAAGTAAACATGTACGTTAATGGGCACGTTAGGGGCTTTAGGGTCCCACGCCCAGCCAATAATGCTGTTACAATCAGCACTGTTAATATCTCCTTCTGGAGTAGCAGCGGGAATCGGATTATCGATGACAATCATCCAGGATGCGCTAAGCTCAGCCCATGTATAAGAAACATCTGCTCCGTTAGCATAATTTCCATATCCGGTCTGATTTTTGTTGCCCCAAGGATCGTTAACGATTAAGCTACCATTATCGGTATAGCCTTTAACTACAACAATATGACCACCACTTGTCAAATAGGTACTTAGAATGACTATTTTCCCCTGACTGATTGCAGAGCTGACATTACTAAAAGATGGAGAATTTGAAAAAGTTGAAGAAAGCCCATTTTTTGTCATGTAGTCTTGCATTCTCCAAGCCCAGGCTGTACAACAGACACCGTTATACGGTGCAACCGACCAACCGTAAGCCCCGTAAGCAGCTCTTCCTCTAGGATCAGTTTGCATTGTATTAAAGGTTGTACCGTTATTTGTGTATATGTTACTAACATACCAGCCCCAAGCATTGTCTCTGTTACTATAGTTAATGTGCATTGGGTGAGGAGTTATTTTAGCGTAGGCTGCCAATGTCATAACTGCCGAAGTTGGCCCACAAGCCCATGAGCCATCAAATCCATCCGCTGTATCGAGGTTTTGATGAACATAAGGAACACTCAAATTTTTAACTACTGCCATCGGAGAAGGTATTGAGAAGGCTGGAGGTGTAGGAGCTTTGTGCAAAATTATAGTATCGGCGTTTGATAGTACAACCTGTTTAATATCCCCTTTGGTATTGCCAATTAGAAGAGAATAACCATCACGATTCCAATTCAATAACTCAAATCGCTCGTCAAGAGTACCTTGCTGCTTTTCTATCATTTGGGCAGTAAAAGGATTTACAATACGACCCATCCATAAGCCATTATTGTTAGACAGAGGATTAATGGTAGGACTTTTCTTGGCAGTCACACTATCCAAGTTGTAGGCTAGGTAGGTAGAAACCATTAAGGCGGAAACATTCCCACCAGCTTCAAATTCTTGAAGAGTTGCGCCAGTATCAGGATTGGCTAAGCGTATAAAATCTGTGGTATCGGGTTTATTCGTTTGAGCTACACTATATGCTAGAGTTTTAATACTACCCTGAGATCCTAATCTAAAATTTCTTAGTGTTATACCATTCTCTTGGGTTAGTAAAATTATTTTAGATGTAGCATTACTTACTGTTAAGTCGAGAGATGCATAGTGCAAAATACCAGACTCATTGGAGTCTAGAAAATAGATAATAGAATCATTATTACTAAACCCAATGATTTCTATAATATTTTCATTGAATATAGTTTTGATTTCATTGCTATTGATTTCATAGTTAGATAATGTTCCACTGTAAAATGGGTAGCTGATACTTGAAGTAGTAACAAGATAGCCAAAGCCGCTACTATTATTTTTCCAAACTGGTAATGCGATTCCATTTCCGGGTAATGCTTTTATAATACTAGAGCGAACTTCACCTTTTTTTAGATCTATTAAATTTAATTCCATACCACCCAGATTAGTCTCGAAGGTATAATACAAAACATACCACCCGTCTGGGGAGAGAGAAGTAAACAGTCTTTGGATATTATTATTCTGTACCTTTATATCTGTTAGCTTAGTTGTCTGTCCTTTTATTACCCCATATATTCCATAAGTATTGTTATTTTCTTTGGCACTAAACAAATTATCCAAAGGTATAGTTTGAGGTTGGATATTCGAAATAGGGGCGGAAAGAACGATTTTATTTGTGTCAAGTGTAAAAACAAATGCCAACATGAGTATAAAAAAAGCAGACAGGGAGACTGCTACTAGTAGAGCAATTTGAAGTACCCCGAAATGACGAGAATTTGGCTTAAGCATATATCCCTCCCATGCTGGCACTGTGATAAACCTAAATTCGTTCAATCGAATAGAATAAAATAGCTACACAAAAAGTCTTATAGATGTTCAGGTTTGGTTTTGGAATCTTCTGACAGGTTTTGTGCTTAACCAACGCCGTATTTTTTCAAACCCTTTTCTGAACATCTAGCGAATCCCACATTTACATCGGTCAAAATAACCTTTCCTCCCACATGTGCCTCAGTAGCAGCATGCCCACTGGGCATACAAAATGTGCCAAGTGAAACCCAAGTATTACGATTTGCTGACTGGTTTACCGTTACATTGTTTCGGACATTCCCACAAGAGTAAACCTCATAGGTTATATTTTGAGCGGTTGGTTAGCTCGGAATGAATGCCTTAACCTGAATTAACCCTTTTATTTTAATGATGTTCTAATCTTCTGACATGTTACAGATATGTTGTAATATTTTGCCGTTTGTTATATCATTACTTTAACAGCAAGACATTAAGTTTGCAATGCTATTAATTATATTTAACTTTGTTATTTTAGTAGTGGTTGAATTAACTTGAGAAGTTGAGGTTATTGTGGCTTCGAAAAGAAGGCGCTAATGTGCGCTGAAGATGGGGGATTCAACTCTGTTCCTGCTCTCCCCCGCGCTGTTACAATACTGGCAATAGGCGAAATTACTGTTCCCGCCAATTTGAGACATTTGCGTATCAGGGCAAGTGAAAGCAAGGCACTGTCCCAAATGTTATGTCAATCTAATCCTAAGACCAGCCTGTTGCAATAGACTGTAATCACTTGCATATCGAAGCCTGACGCGGCTGTAATCCTACGAAAGTTGGAGTTGGCGGAAATGTCACTGACCCTTTTTAAGCGGTAGCATAAGCTGAGGAGGGGTACTTCCAAACGAGAAAAAACCAAAGCGCTCATAGAAGGCTTTTGCTTTAGCATCCTTAGCATCAACAATCAGCGCAAACGCCAGCAGTTCCACATGGGAGGCTCGCTCGAAAGCATCCCATAGGAGCGCCGCCCCTAACTTCTGCCCTTGATAGTTCTTATCCACTACCAAGCGCCCAAGACGAGCAACTGGAACAAGCGGGTAGAGGGGCAACCGCTTTTTTTGCGCCTCCGGTAAATCCGTAAGAACCACCCCTCCTGCCGATAGGGTGTAGTAACCCGCCAAACGCTTTCCTTCATCGTCAACCGCGACAAAGCAAGATGTTACGCGACGACGCATATCTTGCGTGACTTGCTTACGAAAATAAGCATCAAGCGATTCCACCCCACAAGAGAAATTGGCTCTATCGTGATTGGACAGCGGTTCTATTACGAATGGGGGCATTGCTAAGATTCTCGAATAAGACGAGTATGAGCAGCCTTTGCGCGTTCCATAGCTGCCGATAACTCAGGCGGATTAAGCAATTGCTCGACAAAACGCAGACTATCGTTCATAGACAAGCGAATGAGATGTTCTTCTTCTATCGTTTTGTAAGCTGCTTCTAACTCAGCCGTGACCATAAAATCGCTTATACTACGTCCTTGAAATTCGGCAGCACGTCGTACAACCGCTAACGCTTCCGCCGCAATACGCGCCTCGATCCGCATTGTTTTAGTGGCATGTGGCTTGATATGTGGCATTTTAGGCCATCCTTTCTAAAAGCTAGTTGTCACCTGAAAACAACGGGCGAAACAACACTAGGATTCAACGTTTTCCCAAATGTATCTACTCCACTGCCACTAAATAGGTGGCGCTTCTATACAGTAATAAGGCTGAACCAACTTGGAAATATCTTGACCATGCTGCTTTAGTAGGGTTGCCGCTTGGGCTCTCACTAACATAAAGCGTTCGTACCGGCGTACAAGAGTTTTAGCGGTCTGGACTTCCCGAGTTGTAAGTCCTTCTCGTTGCTTTTTTAAATGCAACTCTTCCAGCCGACTGGCATCATTTTTAGGAAGATGGCTCTGAGCAACCCGCCAGAGAGACGGCTCATGGAGATAAACCATCTGAGCCAACTCCCCTTCTAGCTCTGGAACTAGACTATCCTCGGAAGCCACAGAAGTTGCCGCCTCAAGCAATGCATCCTCAACAGTACGACCAGTCTGATCTGCCAAGCGTTTTAGCCGTTCATACAGATAGGTCGAAATATTTAAAGTTAATTGTTGTGTGTCCACTTTTACAAAAAACCCTTTCCGTATGCGGCGAAATCCAAGCCCATTTATACCCCCTACGGGGCACAGGTGGGAGGTGGTCAGCCACCAAAAACACCGACCATATAGCACAAATTTTTGATTTTAACCACTGAATATGGACAGACACCACCAACCGAAATCGGTCGGATTTTTTACTCGAAACCATAATAATAGAGGAATAATTCTGAGCAATTATCCCCCTATGAAATTTCATCTGCTAAAAATCTAAAATGTCTCCTAGAAAACCCCCACGTCTGCGTTTTTTTCCATTATTGCCATCATGTTCGTAGCGGTCGTCATCGTCATCATCATGGTCACGGCTACGATATTGCTGATTCGGATCATATTGAGGCTGTTGGTAAGGAGGGTATGCCGGATTCTGTGGCGCACGCTGCCCTTGTCCACCCGCCGGGACACTATTCTCAATAATCTTATCCAGTTTACCTCTTTCTAACCAAACTCCCCGACATTTTGGGCAGTAATTGATTTCTACACCGATACGTTCTGCCAATAACAAATCAACTTCACAATCTGGGCATCTCATAATAATAATTCCTCTCATGCATATTGTTAATTCAATTTCCTAAAATCCTTAGAACCGATTTTCCCGATTAGGTCATTTCTGCTTATTGCTCTATCCCTAAACATCTTTAGCATGTCAAACTAGAATATGCCATAGACACAAACCAAGACCAACAAAATCAAGAGTTGAAACCTGAATAAATCCTGCAAAAATGGTACGTACAACACAATCGGCAGGAAAAACGTTGCGCCACCAACAACCCACCACAAAGCTTTAACCTGATTTATAGTAAAATAAACAAAATCCTACATATTGATTATACGTAGGAAGGGAAGAATCAAAAAAAACATGTGGGATTACAACCAATTTCTATAAGTCTTTATTATAAGTAAGTTATAACAAGGGTTTATCTTAACTATTAGTAACTACTCATTTTTACCGCTATTATTCAAACTGAAAAGAATTCAGAGACAATTTCATGATGGAAATCCTACCTGAAACAGTGCAAGATTATTCGGAAATAGCCACCGTAATTGACTGGAATCACTATTTGGGGAGGTGTGAGATGTATATAGGTGGCGATTATTAGAGATGCTCTTGGTAGCTCTCAACCGGTCTATGACCCCCAAGAGAATTGGGATTAGAGGATAGTTAGTGGGGATAAGTTCGTATTTGAGGG
>NZ_JBAXHI010000048.1:0-25410 GCF_037138995.1 Candidatus Chlorohelix sp.
TTTTTCTTGGCTTCTCGAAGCAATTATACTCTACTCTGCATTACTAGGCACTCCCAGTAAACCTTAAGGCTGGCAAAAGTCTGCTTTTCTCTGAGTAATTACGGAAATAAATTGTTATAGGGGTTTATGCCTTTATTGTCCCCGCTTATTTTTCTTCTTTTTTCAACGCTACGGCTGAACACCAATTTCATCGGTTCATCTACAAAAATGAGCTAGGGGATTGGTGCGCCCCTTCTCGCATTTTCTGAGCAGCGAGACCAAGATTGAGCGCAAAACCGCCACGCCGGAATAGCTTTTTATCATTCCATCAACTCTTTAAGAAGGCAGCGTGTTGCGGCGCAAAGTGCCTAACGCCACTTCAAAATCAATATCGGTAATTAAAGCTTCCGACATTTCATTCGCGCTACCGCTTCCCTCAAATTCAGTCACACAACGACGGATAGCGACCATCGCAGCATGATTGCACAGCGCGGCAAGGTCTGCGCCCACCATACCCTCAGTTTCAAGCGCCAGTTTATCCAGAATGGCGTAATCTTGCAGCGGCTTTTGGCGAGCATGCACCTCTAGAATCTGGCGGCGTGCGTAGAGGTCGGGTGCGGGAATCTCAATTTTTAGGTCAAAGCGTCCCGGTCTCAACAGCGCGGGGTCAACCAAGTCTGCCCGATTGGTTGCCGCCAACAATACTACGCCCTTCAAACCCTCGATTCCGTCAATCTCGGTTAGTAATTGCGCTACCACTCGCTCGGAAACACCGTTATCCACCCGTGAACCTCGCACCGGAGCAAGCGCATCTATTTCATCGAAAAAGATTAGACACGGCGCAGCTTGCCGCGCTTTCTTAAAGATTTCGCGCACCGCTTTCTCGCTCTCGCCCACCCATTTGCTGAGCAATTCCGGTCCTTTGATAGAGATAAAGTTCACCTCAGTTTCGCTGGCAAGCGCCTGTGCAATCAGGGTTTTGCCAACGCCCGGTGGTCCATATAGCATAATACCGCGTGGCGGGGTAGTATTGGTGTTGCGGAATAGGTTTTCATATTTGAGGGGCCATTCTACAGCTTCGCGCAGGGCATCTTTTATTTCCTGTAAACCGCCCACCATTTCCCAAGAAACATCCGGCACTTCGGTATAAACCTCGCGTACCGCGCTTGGCTCGATTTCTTTTAGCGCGGATATGAAATCGCTCATATCCACCGTCAGGTTCATCAACTCCTCATAGGGAATAGTAGAGTTGGCGAAATCTATATCGGGGATAATCTTACGCAGGGCGCTAAGAGCCGCCTCGCGACAGAGTGCTTCCAAATCAGCCCCTACAAAACCATGCGTTATCGCCGCCAACTTTGGCACATCCACATCCATTGCCAGCGGCATACTGCGAGTGTAGATAGTGAGAATCTCCTCGCGTCCGGGGCGATCCGGCACACCGATAGATATTTCTCTATCAAAGCGTCCGGGACGACGCAAGGCAGGGTCAAGGAGATTGGGCAGATTGGTTGCGCCGATGACCACAATGCGCCCACGACTCTTCAGCCCGTCCATGAGCGACAACAATTGGGCTACCACCCGCTTTTCCACTTCGCCCATCACCGACTCGCGTTTGGGGGCAATGGCATCAATCTCATCCAGAAAGATAATACTGGGGGCGCGTGTAGCGGCATCGCTAAAAACCTTACGCAAATTCGCTTCGC
This sequence comes from Candidatus Chlorohelix sp., assembly GCF_037138995.1. Taxonomy (NCBI): domain Bacteria; kingdom Bacillati; phylum Chloroflexota; class Chloroflexia; order Candidatus Chloroheliales; family Candidatus Chloroheliaceae; genus Candidatus Chlorohelix; species Candidatus Chlorohelix sp. The sequence goes on from NZ_JBAXHI010000048.1 coordinate 1,686, forward strand.
TTTCGCCGTAAAACTTGTGAATGATTTCGGGTCCACTCACACTGATAAAAAAAGCGTTGGTCTCGTTCGCTACCGCTCGCGCAATCAGGGTTTTGCCAGAACCGGGGGGACCATATAGCAATACTCCTTTGGGCGCGTCTATTCCCAACCGCTCAAACACTTCCGGGTACTTCAAGGGTAGCTCTATCATCTCGCGGATTCGGCTCAATTGTTTGCTCAGCCCGCCTATATCCTCGTAAGTTACCCCACCTTGTCGGCGAGGAGCGCGTTGTTGCTTTTCGGTGCGTTGCGTATGAATGCGTAGGGCAGTAGCAGGTCCTACCTTGAGCGGCACGCCAGAGGGAGTAGCACCCAACACCATAAATTCCTGCTGATTGTTGCCAAACAGGTTAACCCGCACAACATCGCCTTGCGCCACAATTAAATCTTCCAGCAATCGTTTTATATAGAGCAGATGCTGAGAACCTCTCTCTCGATAGGGTGTACCATCTTCGGGAGGAGATAAAACCAAAGTTTTGGCAATACTCGCTTCGACCTTTTTCACCACCACGCTATTATCAATAGACGTTCCGCAATTGCGCCGAATAAGCCCATCAATTTGGATAATGCGCTTGCCACGTTCTGGGGGGAAAGCAGGCATCACCTTTGCGCCGGTATTACGCATCCCGCGTATCTCGATAATATCGCCCACATCCAGCCCTAACAGCTTCATATCATTCGGGTCAATCCGGGCAATGCTACGGGCGGCATCTCGCGGGGCAGCTTCAATCACCCGTAGAACCATGCTTGGAACTTTGCCGGATTCATCCGGCTCAGGCGATAATAAGTCGTCTTTTAAGAAAATATCGGTTGTATCGCTCATTTTATATCAATTACCAGCGTTATTTAATAGTTATTTCGAGTAGCATGTTTTCACTATTTAGGCTTATGTCCCCACACCAGCGGGAAAGTTTGTCCGTTTGGGCGAGTATCTTCCGGCTCAGGCGTAACATTTACGCTCACCATTTGGTCGCTCAAAATCGAAACCTGCGAAACCATTACGCCCTGCATTGCGCCCGGTTGAGGGTGCGCTATCCAGTGCATCATCGAGGATAGGAACAATTCTTTAAGATAAGCGAATGAAAAGCCATCGGTCATTTCGGCAATTTCGTGAACCGCTTCCTCCGAAAGCTTCAATTCTTCTTGCAATTGCTTATTCCAAAGCTCGATATAGGCGTATCGCTCATTCTCACCGGGTAGGTCAAAATGGTACTTGCGGTCGAAGCGACTGGGGCGATCAAGAATAGAAGCGTCTAATTTCTCCGGGTGATTAGTAGTTGCCAGAGTCACGATTCCAGCATTGGCAGCGAAACCGTCCATCTCGTTGAGGAAAAACGAGCGGTTTTGTGCCGTAACCAGCGAATCGAGGTCTTCCAGCACCAGCACGCAGGGCGCGGTTTTACGGGCGCGGTCAAACACTTGGCTAATATTCTCCTCGTCATCAGAACGTTGGGTTTTGATACTCTTCACATAAAGGCAGGGCTTATTGAGCGCATTTATCAAAGCTTTAACCGCATGGGTTTTGCCGTTACCGGGAGGACCAACTAACAAAATGCCGCGCTTCCACGGGATATTGTAATGTTCAAAGGTAGAACGTGACGCAAAGAAATGCTCCAAATCCTCCTTGATGTCCTGCTTGAGCGTGCCTTTCAGCACCAAATTATCAAAAGTTGAACCTTTAATATCTCGGAATAGGTCTTCATCCTTATGCCAATAGCCCGCATCAAAAACCAGCATTTCGCCCCGGATTTCGATATTCCATTCGCATACCGCCACATAGAAATTCTCGGCAATTTCCTTGAAATCCGCCAGTATCCAGTAGTGATAGCCCCGCGAAAAGCCCTCACCCCAAGACATCAGTATCACCTCAAGGCTATAACCTTCCCAAGTTATCTCGAACCAGCCGTTTTTAATTCGAGAAGTAAGCGCTTCACGGGGTGGTTCGTTGGAGGCAAAGGTAGCGCTAAAGTTAAACCAGTCACTGCGATCCTTATCTGCCAGTCGCTTGCTTGGTCCCTTCCAGTAGGTGATAACCTGACTCAGCACGGTTGGTTTGGGAATCATGCTACATAGTCCGGCTTGTTCGTACTTCTCCAAGCTGAACAAAGGGTTATCGCTTTGAATCATCGCTTTGCCGGGGAAGGTTGCCGCCAGATATTGGCTTACATAATACTCAATCGCACTGGACGGCAGCGAGAGTGACTCGTTAAACAAGGGGTCGGTGCTCATCAACTACTCCTTAAGCGCGTTTTAGGCGCATTTCTAAAACGCCATTACGATACCGCCGATTCTCAGGTTCACTTTGTACCGGCGCGGGCAACAAACATTCTTTTTCATAACGGCAATTTTGTCCGGCAGCCCTCAAACTTACAATGTCACCAACAATCTCCACTTTGATGGTTTGCTCGTTTGCGCCAGGCATTTCTGCCACCAACACAATTATGCTGCCTTCCTCCTCAAAAATATCTACCAACGGTTCGCGGGTGGTCGAATCCGGTACTGGATCAGAGGCAGCAGGGCGAGTGGGCGCATTACGCGGTGCTGAAGCATTACTACGATTGTAAACATTTGGCTTGAAGTTACTCGAACGGGCGCGTCCACTTGCCTCAAAATGAGATATTCTGTCACTACTACTGCGGCGGCGCGGTGCAGAGCTTTCCTCTCCGGCATCCGGGTCGGTAAAGCGTGCGCCCATACGCTCAGCTTGGTCTGCCAACTCGTCCAAATAGCCTACCAAATTATTAAGCCCTTTGAAAAGCCCCCCGTTCCACAACGAACTTAATCGCTCGCCAAGCTCTCCCGAATTAGTGGGAGGTTGTGGGCGACGAGGTGGTTCTCGCCGTTCCTCAGCAGGTTTCTTTTCTTCTGCTTTTCGTTTCTCATCGGTTTTCTCGTCCATAGTCGCCTTCTCCCTATAAATTGTGTCGGTCAATTTTCCCTGTATTATAGGCTAAACTTGTTTCTATTGCCATTATTTTATTTGTAGCAATAGAAGCCATTTGTAGAAGTTTGACCCGCTTATTGCATAGGAAGTTTCAAATTTGGCGAACGGTAGGATTCAGGAGTTCAGAGGATTTAGATTAATTGAACCAAAAACAAATTGCTGCCCAGTTGCGCCAACAGCCCGAAAAATCAGCGTATTCAAGCCCGGCTTGAGCGCAAGGTTGAAATGAACTGTGACGAATTCCAGCTCAGTATTGGCTTCTCCCACCGGATTATTATTCTGTAATAACCGGAGCGTATTGGCTTTTCCCAAAGCTTTTACCAGCGCGGTTAATTCTAGGTTCACCTCTATTCGAGAAGGATTAAAGACTACCAATTGGGTATCTCCACCAGAGGTAGTGCGCTGTACTTCGCCCGTAGCGGTCACTATCCGGTCGAGCCAGCCATCCCCCAAATTGAGCATTATTTGTGAAGCGGGCGATTTACCCGGTGTTTCTGGGGGCAAACAATAGACCGTAATATCTTGCGCCGGAATATCAAGGCAGGGTTGGTCGCTGCCAATAGTAGTACGTAAAATCCGGTTAATCGGTTCTGTTTTCAGGTAGGAAGGATGCAAAACCAAATAACCGATATTGTAATAACGCAGGGCAGCGGGCGTATTGGAAAGCGTAGTCAGGTCTATAATATCGCGCTGGAAAGAGGGCAAGCGCAAAAAGCGCAACTCCCGTATTCCCGGCACATTATCTAGCTCATACGAAACCGCTCTGGCAATATACCCCCCCACAATCGGCAGTTGGTGGGAAGTCTCGAAATACATCGAGCGACTTATCGCTTTGGCAGGTAATTCCATAATGGCGGTATTCCCGTTTTTTTGAAGTTGGTTGTAAAAGTCGGGAATATCGGTAGAGCCGAGGTTGCGCGGCGCAGGCATAAATTCGAGAAAGATTAACCCCACCACTAGCGTAGTAAATACCACCGAAAGCCATTTTCTACCGCTAGAAAGCGTAACCCGTGCCAGCAGCCACTTTACCCCCACGCCAGCCAGCACTCCTAACGCTAACATCACTAGCAGCATAAATCGTACTGGTACCCGGCTGATATTTACCAGCGGCAAACTGTAGAGCAGACGTGCAGGCATGGGCAGCAAGCTATCAAATTCGGCTTGAGTCAGTTCAGGATTGGCAGTAATTTGCAGAGCAGGACCAAAAGAGAGCAGCAGAAAAATTGCAGCGATTGCCAGCCAGAACCAGTATTTCTTGAAAGCCGTAAATACCCCCACTGCCGCTAGTATCAGTGCCACATAACCCAGATAATTCTGTTGATAATTGCCACTAAATCCGGCAATATTCCAGATAGGCGACGGACCCGGAGCTACAAAACCTAGCAAGGTAGCGGAGTTATAAGCGATTGTTAGAAGCGGTTGCTCAACCGCATTGCCGCTCTCTTTGGTTGAAACCAGAGTCGGCAGCAATACCGGAGCAATCAAAACCCCGTAGATGGCAAATAAAAGAGCGAATCGCTTTATCTCAGCCAAACGCGCTTTCCAACCGGAAGAAATTAACAGGCTGAAAAGCAGGTATAACCCACAGAACAGCCATGCAAACAGAGCGTGATACCACGTCACCATTGAGACCAGCAACAGCAACAGGATTGCCAAAGTCAGGTTAAGGCGTGAGCGGCGTTCTTGTCGCATATACTTGAGGAAAAACAGCAGGAAAAGCGGAAACCAACCGATAGAGATTTGCTCAAGTTGCCCCAAATCCAACAAGCTCGATTCTAACGGCGAGAAAGCGTAAACCGTGCCAGTTACCAGCCCAGCGGCGCTACTCCCGCTAAGATATTTACCCAACAAAAAAGCGGTATAGCCCGCCAACGTTACATTAAAAATAAAGAGCAGGTTGAAAGCGGGAATTAGCCCTAGCAGATATTGGAATGGAGTAGAAAGGATTCCATTGGGCAGCGTAAGTGGCTGGAAATATAGACCCACTCCCACCGGGTGATAGATTAATCGAGTATAGAAAGGATTGATGAATTGCTCAAAGAGGGAATAACGCGCCCACCAAATATGCCAGATGTGTACCCACACATCCTCACCGTCAGCATAAATCACCTTGTTGGAAAGATTAAAGGCAAGCGGCAATGTAAATACCAGCGCACCCACCAGATACAAAATTATTATAAATAGATGCTTTAGAAAGACCCGCCCTTTGGAGGAAAATTGCTCAGCGTTCTGCGGTATCTGTGAAGTAATTTCTGCCAACTAATCTTTCCGCGCTATGTTTCAACGTTTAAACTTTTTAATTGGATAGGTCAGGCTTGCATACCACCAGTGCCGATAACCCCACCGGCAAGCCTTTCGTCAATACCAATCGGTTTTCAATATTATATAGGCTTATTAAAAAATCATTGAGCGGTTTTGGCAAGGCGGTAAAATCGGTATCTTCTGAAAGCAAGCGAGCATATATTTTGCGATTTATTCTACCAGCTAACCCTTTTAAAAAGCGTATCACTGCCGCTGGTATCAGTATCGAAGTATTAGTGTAGGACTTCTTAACAATAGTATATCCGGCTGACTCAACCACTTTCGTTAGGCTTTTCAGAGTGTAACGTTTCTTGTGACCAAGCGCCACATCCCAATAGCTGAACATAAACTGGTACGATGGTACACTAATTATTAAAATACCGTTCGGCTTCAGCGCCTTCCTGAGATTTCTCAAACCCTGCAAATCATCTTCCAGATGCTCAATAACATCTAACGCGCTTATAACATCAAAATTAAAATCAAAATCGAAAGGTTGGTTCAGGTCGTGACGGAGTAGATTATAGAACCCGCGCTGGCGACAAAAATCTAACGCTTCCTCTGACATATCAATGCCCCATGGTGTTCCGAAGCCGGCAAGCATATCCAGCATACGCCCTGTGCCACAACCAACATCCAGCAACTTTGCGTTTTCCTGCAAATGCGGCATGTATTTGCGAATCAGTTGCTCCATGAGTATTCGCTTCCCCACATGCCACCAGTGGGTATCTTCTTTTAAAAATAAATCCAGATATAAATCGCTTCTCATATATAACTGCCAACATACTGCCAGAAATAAATTCAGATATTCCTAGCGGTTGCCCGAAGGGTACGGGTGGTTTATTTTAAGATTAAGTGTAAATCAAAGGAAAGCATTGTTAGTGAGGTAAAGGCATAAACCGCCAATAGAACACAAGCTTTGTCCAAATAATCGGGCTGAAACCAGCGCAAGTAAGCTTAATTCACTCGGATTGTTCTGTCAAGTTCAGGCAAAGCAACAAAGCAAGATAGATATTGCTATTTAGGAGGGAGTTACGCACGCGGAGCGCACAAAAATACCCGCGCCTGCATGCCGCGCCACTTCCCCCTTTTCTATATGCTAAACCCATTAAATGGCAAAAGCCCGGTCTAGCTGATCGGGCTTTTTTTGAGCATACACAAATCTGATTTCTACTAACTGCCTTCTTGTGAAAGGTAATGTTTCCGAGCGGTTTCGCGCAAGTTGGAAACCAATTCGGTGCGGTGGTCGTAAATTCGTTTGAGAGGACGCTGGGGTGCGCGGTCAATCACATAGGAAGCCATAACAGGAATTGCCACCGTACTATCCAAATAGCAAACGATGCTGTCCGGCAACTGTTCGGGGTCAACCTTACCCCATGTCATAGCCTCAGAGGGAGTCGCACCGGATAGACCGCCCGTATCTGCCCGCGCATCTGTTACCTGAATAAAGTAATCGTGACCCTTCTCGGCAATACCCAACACTTCCTGAATCTGTGGCTCGGTTTGCAGGATAAAATTCTTGGGGCTACCGCCGCCAAATATCAGCACCGCACTTTTGCCGCCCTTTGCTTTGGCATCATATACAATCGCGGTTGTCTCATTTACGTCCGCTTCTGGGTCGAATCCAATCTCAAGCCCCATCAACTGTAACGCGGCGACGTTCATACCCAAAGTAGAGTCGCCGGGACTGGAGGTATAAATCGGTACACCAGCCTCGTAAGCTGCCCCTAACACAGAGCGATATTCAATGCCCAGAACTTTTTCCCGCTCGCGTAAGTATTTACCCAACCCGTAGTGCAATTCTGATGTACTCATCCGCTTCTGAAACTCCGGCAACCGCATCACCTCGCGTAGATAAGCATCGGATTTCAGCAACACTTCCTGATCGAAAAGAATATCGTAGATGCGAATGATATGTTCTTCCCGCAACGCCAAATCATCGGTAAAAGGGGTACTCTGGAAAAGCTCAAACCCAAGAGAGCGGTGTATATCGTGGTATAGGTTCGCGCCTGTTGAAATAATCCAGTCTATATAGCCACCCTCTATCAATGGGACGAGTGCGGAATAACCCAACCCAGTGGGAGTTAATGCACCGGAAAGAGTCACCCCAACCGTCACATCGGGTTGCATCACCTTGCGTGCCAAAAGTTGGCAGGCTTCGCGCAGACGGGCGGCATTATAGGCAAACAAATGCTCATCTACCATCTGTGCCACCGTCATACCCTTCTGGATTGGGCGCGGGTCTAGTTTGCGTCCGTAAACCTTCTTTTCATCAGACATTTGCGAGAAAAGCTCCTTCTGTTTGAACATGTTTGAAAGTTTGCCGACTGATATTATATACCAAACAGGATAGCTGGATATTAAAAAACTTGGTAATTACTTAGATAGTGGAAACAGGTATAAGAAGACGACTCAAGAACGCCTAGTACAAAGGCGGCGTTAAGGCTGTTTGAACCTAGAAGAAGGTTCGGATAATTAAGCTTATCCGAACCTTAATACGGTTCGATTTCTCAATTTAACGAATGAAAGTCCTACCATTCCCGCGATTCAAGTGCCGGAAATCCGAGCCACCTTAATTCGCTCTACTGCGTTGAGCAAATCTTGCTGACCCACGAAAACTCGGTTATGGCGGGCTGCCCGTATTGCTGCATCAATAATTGCATTTTTTATATCACGTCCGCAAACATCTTCAATCTTGGCTAGTTCGTCAATTGACACATCTTGCCCCAACGGAAGCTCTTTGGGTAAATGCTTCACCCAAATTTCCCGGCGGCTCTTTTCATCAGGCATCGGAAAATGGATATAGCGTACCCGCGTTTCAAAAGCCTGATCATAGCTTTTGATCAGGTTTGTGGCAAAAATAACCACCCCTTGGTAAAGCTCCAACGATATCATTAATTGACCGCGAATAGCATTAATTGCCTGTTCCGAAGCCTGTGTTACTTCGGTCAGCCTTTTTGAAAGTAAAGAATCTGCTTCATCAATAAACAGGACTGCTTTATCCCGTTGGGCTGCAAAAAAGAGTGCCTCCACATTTTTTGGTCCCTCACCGTGATACTTACTTTCAATCTGACTATAACTGGCTGTTAGGATGGGTACTCCCAGATAATGGGCTAGGGCATGGGCCGCCAAAGTTTTGCCAGTTCCGGGAGGACCAAAGAAATTTAAAGCTGTACGGGGATTGGGTTCAATTGCCCGTAGATTCCATTCGTAGAAAATTTTGTGATCCAACCGAATACTATCAATAGAAGAAAGTAAGGTTTCTTTTAATTCCTCCGGAAGGGATAAAAAATTGAAGGAATAGAGCGGAAGGTGGGCTTTATATTGGGATGCGCGTTCTTCCAACGTTATCTCATCGGTGACTCGCTTTTTTTGTGCGTTGTGTTTGTTCCGGGCGGGTTTGAAATTTTCCTTATCTTCATCTTCTGGGATATTAGGTACAATCTTCTCGTCAGATATTGGAGGGGTAAAAATGGGCTTTTCTTCAATCTTTGAAGTGCTGATGGTTATATTGACTTCCTGTAGCTGTCCCAGAACTAGCAGGTCTCCTACCGCTGTTTTAAACAGTTCCCGACAATTTTCTGCGATAATTTCAGGTACTGTATCGGGCAATCCTTTGATATATAAATCCATTTTATTTTTTAAGACCCATTCATATGACCCTGCGCTCAAGCCGAGCGAAGGTTTTGCCGATATTGCGCTCTTCTCAGTTTTTGTGTCTTGGAACAGATTTATATATTTTTTGATTATTTGCTCCGCTGGAATTTTGCCTGCTTTTTTGAACATAGAAATCCTCTTTATTATTGAACATTTTTGACTGGGTTCAAAAAGATTTTAACACAACTAAAGCTGTTGCTGCTTACCTCTATACCTCAACCCAAGTTTTTCAGAGAATAACAAAACAAGCAAAAGCTTCGATTTGCTAAAAGCGAAAGGAAGCAAGATGGATTTTAACAAATTTTTCGAATGTACTAATGCATGTTATAATCCCGATACGCATTTTAGTTCTAATAATCGCGATTGTTGGAGAAAAAACATGCCAATGGGTATTACCCATCGAACAATTAATACATTTGTCAGCGTACCGTTAACTGGAGCGGGCTATCTACATTTCCACCGCACCCCCCTAGAATGTACAGTATTTTGGGGTGGTTACACTTTCGCCACTTTTTTGATGAATCCTGACTTAGATCTGGAAAGTGATGGATATGAAAGCTGGGGGCTTTTGCGCTTCTATTGGTGGCCCTACCAGAAAGCCTTTGCACATCGGAGCTTTTTTTCGCATTTTCCGATAATCAGCACAGTTTTAAGGATAGTATATTTGTTGTGGCTGCCGATATTACTAACCTACTTTCTAGGTTCAGCAATTCAATCTAGCGTTCGGGAAACTGTTTTCGATTGGGTTCCCGGCGCGTTTCCCTATCTGATTTTTCTGGTCGCCGGAATGATGTGTAGCGATACATTGCATTTTTTTCTGGACATTACCAGCACAAACCTGAAAAGGGCATTGCACTTCGGAAAGCGCAGGGAGAGTTTTTTCGAGCATCATGGCGAATCCAGACGCTCAAAGGGGAAAGGCTATCGCCGAGGTTCAGGATATGGGTGGCGTAACACAGCGAGGAGACGTTAACGAGAAATTGTTGTAACGGTAACTTCAGTTTTTTTCAGGTAGCCGGAAAGCCGTAAAACCGGAATTAATACCGAGTAGTTATTTCCTCTTACTTCATAATTCTCGAATATCTGTCCTTTTGAAAGATAGGCAAGTAATATACCTTGTTCGGAATAAACAGGTATATTATCCTGATTAACTATCAGAGCAGTCACGCGATCTTGGGGCTTTTCTCGTTGCGCCAACGGTGGACGCGCATCGAGGAAATTTATGATGCCATCAGCAAGCCCTTGTGCAACCGCTTCCTGATGATTGAGTAATACTTTTCGATCGGAGGAATTGGTGAGATAACCCATTTCGATAATGGCAGCGGGAGTAATTTTGCTAATCGAATTTACGCGCCGCCGATTATTAAAAGCATAATAGCCCGTCATATTACGGGTAATATTATCGCTTACCCCTAAGCTCGTAAGTTTTCCATAAGCATCAAAAATATTTCCTACGAGTGCATCATCCGTGGTAGGGATAGCGCTAAAACGACTGCGTGCAATCTTATAGCCGCTGGCACTCTCTCCGGTGGAAGCATCGGCATGGATAGCTACAAAAGCATCGGCAGTGTATTCCTCAGGTACTGTGGCTGGCAATATTTCAACTGTGATACTGTGCGTAGTAAGCAGAGCAGCCACGCGTCTTGTGACCTCCAGATTCAAATCCACTTCACGAATACCGCCACCGCTTCCCCCGGTTTGGGAACGTAGACTGGCAAATTCGTCAGGGAGTTGCTCAATCTGATAATGCCCAACCTGAAGAGCCACAAGAGGAGTATTATTCAGCCCGAAATTCTGTTTAAGCAAAGGGCTTGGTTGTGAATTGCGGGGGAGCGGATTCAGCGCCGGGATTTTTGGAACTCCGTTCAGTCGGGGCAAATCCGAAAGAACCGGCAAAGCCATTGCCTGAATTGGCAGTTCTGGGGCTTGTTGATCGCCGGGTGTAGAAACAGCTTCAGGAGCAGAAGTGGGTTGTACAGTGACGGTAGGAGCTATTAGGGGAACTGAAACAGTTGGTGGGTTGGTTGTATCAGTTGGATTTTGAGCAGCAATAGTCTGTTCCGAGGTAACTCTGGCAAGAGTATCTGTTCCGCAACCAACTAGCAAAAAAGCCAATTGAGTTAGAATTAGCAGGATTCCAAATTTTTTGGTTTGTTTCATTACCGTGCTTCATACCGTACTCAGGCGGGAGGCAGAAAAGTTCCATCCTCGGCGCGTGGGAAAGATAACACCGCTATAATCGCGTCCCGATTCAATGCGCCATATATATGGGGAAATATCCGGGCGGAATCCTCATATTTAAAAGGTGCAGTCAACTTTTCCAAATCTACTAATAGAGCATAAAAAGAACGTGGATCACCTTTATAAAAGCGATTGCCCGTATCGGCTAGGTTTTGCTCACCATCGGTACAGTGAATAAATTCTTCTCGCCCATCTACCATTGGCTCAGGGCGATATGGTTTATCCTGTGGCTGCGCTTCAAAATATTCACATGGAACCATGTGATAAGTAAAACTCAAGAGGGCATTACTCCTGTTAAAAATAAAAAAATACGCCAGAGTGGGCTCGAACCACCGACCTTTTGCTCCGGAGGCAAACGCTCTATCCACTGAGCTACTGGCGCGTACAGATAAATAATAACACGGGAGAATCTAAATAGTCAACAAACTACCAGTGAGCCGGTTCAGCGGGGCGCAAATTCGGCTTATTCTCTAGAATGCGTTTGAGGTTTACCAGAGTCTCAACGGTGGTTTTTTCTACATCTTTCTCAATCAGCATTTTGTCTAATAGCCAACCTAGAGCGCGACCCGGCAACGAATAATCACTGGTAAATTTTACTTTAGTCTTACCAGTACCAACTACGCTGAATTCCCATGTTGAAACACTTTTAACACCATGCGTACTACGGGAAACAAACTTTTTGTTGCGTTCAAATTCGGTGACTTCAAGTATGGTTTTGATAGTCATACCCATATAATTACCGGCAGCTTCCACTTTTGCGCCTAAACCCTGCACAAGTTGGGAAACCGGTATAAATTTCGTGAATTGAGGGGAATATTTAACAGTGTTGTTAGGGTTAGTGACATAGTCAAAAACCACATCAATTGGAGCATCAATGTCTATAGACCTGCTGATCTCAGCCATGACTACTATTAAAACTCCTCCACAGGATTTGCCGCAGGTAGAAGCGATACATTCTCGCATTAGCCAATATTATACACCCAAACAAGCGATTACACCATAATCCCAAAGATTTAAATACAAGAAGCCTTATGTAACAAATGGCTAACTTTTATTTTTTGATGATATTATAGCATCTTGCCATGTTTAACAAATTTTCGCTGTGACTCTAGCTACCTGCAATGAAAAATCATACAGGTTTTTCGCAAATTAATATGCGCATAACTTTGAATTTGGGTATTATCTTGAATTATAAATATATGCTGTGAGAAGAGAACAAGAGCTTTCCTCTCACAGCACACAAAGGATGTTAATTACCTAATAATTTCTCAGCCGAACCTTTTCACCAAAATATATCTAACTTTTTTCGGATTGGCAATCGAATTAATTAGGTATTCTTTCCTTTACCAAATCTACAAGAGCGCCGATATAAAGCGGGTCAAGATTGAGCGCGGGTGGGCGCTCCAACCGTATGCCTAGGCTGCGTGCTAATCCCTGCGCTTTGATGTCTATATCGAATAAGAGTTCTACGTGGTCACAGACGAAACCGACCGGAACACTGACAATATTTTTGATACCTTTTTCCGCCAGAGCCTTAATATGTTCTTCAAGTTGTGGGCCAAGCCATGGTTCTGGGGTGCGTCCGGCGCTCTGATAACTCCAACTCCACTGGCTTTCCGGCAAACCCGCTGCTGCTGCTATCAAGCGAGCGGTCTCGAAAAGTTGATCTTGGTAAGGGTCACCCATTTTGAGAATGCGTACCGGTAGGCTGTGGGCGCTGAAGATAACATGAACGCTATCACGCTCTGAAATATCCCAACGTGACAAGCCCTCTTGAACTCGTTCTGCTAACGCCTGAATATATTTTGGAGCGCTATTGTAGCTATTTACAAATTCAAATTCGATGTCTCCGCCAAATATTGCCAGTCCAGCGCGTACTTTTTCCTGATATTTTGCCACACTCATACTACTGTAGTGAGGGGCAAGGGCAATCGCAATAGCTTTCTTGATTCCGTCATTGATCATATCGCGAACGGTTTCTTCCATCCAAGGTGACCAGTGACGCATACCAATATATACCTTATAGCCATCCCCTAGCTCATTTTGAAGCGCTTCTGCCTGCTTTGTGGTTATATCCAGAAGGGGAGATTTGCCGCCAATCTGAGTATAATTGCGAATCATTTCGTTCAGGACGGCTTTAGAAGTAGGCTTGCCACCGCGAATGTCGGCAAGATAGCCCGGCAAATCCTCAAGGCTGCCGGGACCACCATAAGCCATTAGCAGCACACCTATAGTCGAGGTTTGTGTTGCTGTCACAGTGCTACCTCCACTTTAGCAGTTTGCTGATGGACATAATCTGCTAAGCGGCGTACCATATCTACCGAAGTTCCCTGCAAAATGCCATGACCAAGATTGAAAATGTGACCGGGTCGTCCAGCGGCTTGCTGCAAAATCAGGTCAGTATTAGCCTGAAGTTCATCCCAAGGCGCTTTGAGCATAACAGGGTCGAGATTACCCATAATGGCTTTGTCATAACCGATTTCTTCCCATGCTTTGTCCAACCGAATACGCCAATCTACCCCTATGGCATCGCTACCCATCCCTCGAATCTCTTCAAGTAAGCTGGCAGTTCCGGTGCTAAAATAGATTACCGGCACTCCGGTTTTCTTGGCTACTTCGATGAGTTGCTTATTATAGGGCGCGGCATACTTGGCATAATCACGCGGGCTGAGCGCACCTGCCCATGAGTCAAAAATCTGTAAAGCCGAAGTGCCTGCCTCAACCTGTTTTACCATAAAATCACTTAAAATCGTAACAATACGATCCATCAAACGTTTCCAAGCAGCCGGCTCAGAATACATTAATGCCTTAGTGAACTCGTAGTTGCGAGAGCCAGCGCCTTCAATGGCATAGCTCGCCAGCGTAAAGGGTGCGCCTATAAAGCCAATTAAAGGGATGTTGCGGGGATTCAGTTCTGCTGTAACCATACGGATAGCATCGAGAACAAATGGCATGGTCTCTTCGGTTGGGGGAGTAGCCAACCGATCAATATCACGAGTGGTACGCACCGGATTATCAATCTGTGGACCTTCGCCTTTAACAAAATCCAAATTGATGCCCATCCCAATAAGGGGGGTCAAAATATCGGCGAAAATGATAGCGGCATCAAGGTCAAAAGCGTTGATAGGTTGGAGAGTGATTTCGCAAGCCAGTTCCGCTGAACGCAGCGATTCAAGCATGCTAACTTTCTCACGAATAGCGCGGTACTCCTGCATATAACGACCTGCCTGACGCATAAACCAAACCGGAGTAGCATCGGTAGATTCCCGACGGCAAGCTCGAATGAAGCGGGTATCATTTAACATGTAATTTTGTCCTCCTGATATTTTATCGACTCGTTTTATCATAAGAAATCAAAGGGCAAATAGTACGTAGTAAATACTACAAGTTAGCTTTCTATTATCGAATCTTACTAAAAAAGTTGTAATGAATGAAAAATCCTCCTTATCGAGCTTCTCGAAAAGAAGAATTTTAAAAATCTCTAAAGCAACTCGCGCCCCAAAATCGGGCTTTAGTTGGGAAAAACCATGTTAAATCGAGAAACGTTGCGCGAGTAAAATAGAAGGTCGTACCCAGAACATCAGCACCGCGTCAACTAAGGCATGTAACGCTACCACCGTCCAAATATCGGAGGTAAAATAGTAATAAACGCACCAGATAATCACGATAGTAGCCGAAAAAAGCGGCATCATCCGTCGCAAGGTTTGCAATTTCGGGTCAGAGCTAAAATGCGGCGGAATCAAGCGAGCCCAGAAAAAGGCATGGATAAACCCGCTATAAAATACAAAGCCTATTACTCCAAAGATAAAGTTGATAATATTTAAGTCCCCAAACACCAATTTTGACAGGTTAAACAGCACGCTATAGCACCCTAGAAAGATAAAGACTTCTATAGCTCCATTCACTATCACGAAAATAATTGAGGAAACTGGCGCTATCTTACGACCACCGCTTCGCGAAATCATCATATAGGGGATTTGGGAAAGTAGTGTTGTTACCAATGCAATCAACGCTAACCACCCATAATCTCGCCAAGCAGTTGCAATACGCCAACTTGAAATATCATTCCAGAGTAGAGCCAAACCTACCACAGTACATAATACCCAGTAAACCAGTAGGGATAGGTTGATGCGTTCAATCTGTGGGCGGTTACCGATATGTCTAGTTTGATCCAGCCCGTGAACTTTTGAAGAGCTTTGTTCCATTTCCACGATCCTTCTTTTGTGTGTGCAATGCGAAAACACCTCAATTTTTCTTAGGATAGCATAAAAAAAAGAATAAATCATTAATCTGTGCTACATCCCAAATTTATTAATAAATGTCATTTTATATGGTAGAATTTCATTACAGCCTATTTGCAATATGACAATGAAGTCAGGGTATTACATGTTTGGAAACTTGGAGCAACAACTAATAACAATTGTCATTAACACTATTAATCTGAGAAAAGGGAAGAAGTTCCGCCTTCCCTCTTACTCTATGGTTATACTCAAACCTATGTTATGTGGTATAAAGTCGCCCCGAAGTTAGCCCAACATTACAGTATGGAAACGCTTGGCTGCAATGAATTTTAGGTTGAATGACACGATAGAGGGCAAAAGTAACGCATCGTAAAAAGCTAAAAAGGCGGCTTGACTGGATTTGTAATACAAGATTATTACATTTGACTGTTTCGTAATGTTTCGTAATGTATTTCTTAAGGTTTTTCTGATTAGATAATAGTTAGACATTAAAATATTTACAGAACATTTATAGTAGATGTTTTAACAAAGATTTAAAGACTTAAAATAACCGTTATTTGACGGGTTTCGGACAAATATTTCAAATACAATGCTGATTAATGATATGAATATTAATTTTATTTAAGTCAAGGGCAGGGCGGTTAATGGGATGTTAACCCTACATATAATCTATATAAATTTGTTAGCTATATCATACTTCTAGACAAGTCTTTAGGTCTAAAATAGTAAAAACCCGCTCAAAAGCACTAAAACGTAACAGTACAAATACCCGGAGGAAATATATGGATATACTAGTAATCGAAGACGACCCGATGACACTTAAAATGGTAGAGTTTCTACTTAAAGGTGAGGGTTATAATGTAACTAAAGCCGAAAGCATCCGTGAAGCAGAATCAATACTGAAAAATAGCACCCCTTGGTTGATTATTGTTGATAAAGGTTTGCCCGATGGTAATGGTATAGAATTCAGCAAGAAACTAGCCGAGGTGGAACCCGATATTCCCGTGATTCTGTTAACCGGTGAAGGGCGGCTGCCCTATAAACTTGAAGGGTTAGAAAGCGCCGATGACTATATTGTAAAACCTTTTGAACCGGGGGAATTTATTGCCAGAGTAAAAGCAGTGCTGAGAAGGGTTGAGCGGGTTCCTCGTGAATTGGTACAGAGCCATCTTAAAGTAGGTGATGTAGAACTAGCGATGCGTGAATTGAAAGTCACCTTGCCTCATCGCAAAGCTGTGATTTTAACACCCACTGAAATGAAAATTCTCGAATGCCTTATGGCACATGCCGGTAAGGTTGTTACACGCGACAGCATTGCAGAAAAGGCGCTAGGCTATGAGTATGAAGGCGAAAGTAACGCCATTGATGTATATATCCGCCGATTACGCACTAAAATTGAACCTGATCCTGCACAACCTATTTATATTGAAACTGTAAAAGGCAGTGGGTACCGCTTCCGTAAGGTTCAGAACGGAGAACTAGTAAAATAACCATTCTTGAAATCATTAATGGGTTATATTGAAAAACCTCCTTTAGGAAAAGCCGAGGCTTGCCACAAGCTACGCTAGAAATAATGGAAGTACAATGCAGGATATTGAATCACAAATAATCGTTTCCACAGGAAAAGAGGAAGAATCACTGGTCAACCCGGCGCGATATGAAATTGCTTTACGCGGCATTATTAACCGCATCCTAAATTTGCTGGATGCGGAACATTGTACTATAGCGCTCATAGACAAGAAATCTGGAGAACTGGTTACTCGTGCTTCTTCACGTGTAACTGCTCCCGGCAAATTGCGGCAGAGTAGATTCAAGTTGGATGTTGGTATCGCCGGTCATGTAGCTGCCAACAAACAATCTTTCCTTTGTGGAGACGTAAACCGAACAGGGGAATTTCTCCGAATCGGTAATGATAAAATAGCCTCACTAATGTGTGTGCCGCTTCTGCATAAAAAACAGGTGCTTGGCACTATCACCGTTACCAGTCCCCGATTTGACGCATTTACAACCGAACATCTTCAACTATTGGAGGAGATGGCTGATCAGGAAGCGGTAGGTATCGCCAAACTGATTCACTCGGATGCTAGTTTGCGCCAGTCCAGTAGGTTAGCCAGCCAATTACAAATAAATCAGATAACGTCTAATGTTACAGACCGCGAGAGCTTAATAACACGAGTTCTCGAATGGGTGGAAACAAACTTTAAGAATAGCGAAAGCGCCTTCCTTCTTTTCGGTAAGCGACCCAAGGATAATTCCTTTTACGGGTCAGCGTTGGCGGCTCCTTTAATATTACACCGGAGTATTCTGGCAGCTAATATCAAAAAAATACACCATTGTTTGACCGAAAATTGCCAGTTCCTACCGAAAGATTATCGAAATTTAGTAGAATCACAAAACTTTAAATCGATTATTCTTATCCCAGTTGGTCAGAAACAGAAAGACCACAACTGGGGTATTGTAGCTTTATTTAGCAAAACCCTCGAAAATAGAATTACCACATCCGAGCTTGAATTGCTTGAAGAACTTGGGGAGAGACTAAGTGAGGGCTTGGAATTGACTGAAAGACACCAGCAATCCCAAGAAATGCACTCGTATTTAAACCTTTTAACAACAAGCCTCAGTGATACGTTAGTAGAATTAGACCTTGAAGGTCGGGTACAAGAATGGAACGATGCCGCAGAAGCTTTATTTGGCTATAGCGCTGAGGAAATTACAGGGCAGTTTATAGACAGCGCCGGAGATGCCGCCAAAGAAAAAGCGCTTTTCGAACATGTAAAGCAGGGGGTCACTCTGGCTAATGTTGCTATGGAAAAACGGCATAAAGACGGCTCAACTCTTTCTCTTTCAGTAACGCTCGCTCCAATAAGAGATGGAAATGAAAGTGTCAGAGGCATCTCTTTATTGGTACGTGATATTACTGAAAATACTCGTCTGAAACAGGAAGCAGCGCGGCGCAATCAGGAAATGACCAACCTGAGCGAAATCGCATTACGGCTTGCCAGCACTTTAGATACAAGCAATCTCCTCTTTATAATAAAAGATTATCTTGGCAAACTAATTGATTTTGACGCTTTGTATGTTGCTACATTCGATGAAATACACAACATCTTTGAAATTCAACTGCATGTAGAACATAGCGTTTATTATGCCCCAGAAAGCTGGAATGCCACCGAACCAATTTTAAATTGGCTTCTCCAGCATGGTCGGCAATTGGTGATAGATGCCAATGATAATGACTTCTCACTCAACCGGTTTCGAAGCCTTGAAGGTCATTTACCTAACGCTCTATTGGTTACACCTGCAAAATTAGATGAGCAGATAAGCGGTTTTATTGCCATTGCCAATTACCAGAATACGCCCTTTAAGCAGTATCATAAACAACTAATGGTAATCGTGGCTAGTCAAGCGGCAATTGCCCTAGAAAAAGCGCGTATCTTAAGACGCAGCCAACGCAAAGCCGAACACCTGACTATTCTACGACAAGTTGCGAAAGTAACCAGCAGCAGTCTGGAATTAACCGCGGTGCTGAGCAACACTGTCATTGAACTGCACCGTCACCTAGATTTTAACTGGGCAAATATCCAGATATTTGGGTCTGACGGACTATATCGCCAATTAGAGCATGATTTTACGTCCGGCAACGAACTGCCTGAGTTAAAATTTGGCTCAATAGGTTTAAGCCTCAGTGAAATTGCAACCACACTGCAAAATGCAGTGCCTATCAACGAACTAGATTACAAAGTCCCGCGATTCCGCAGTATTATTGAAAGCTATAATTCTCGCCAATTACTCTCCGGTGTATTAATGCCACTCTGGTATGGCAAACATTGCACCGGTTTGCTTCAAATTGGCACTTCACAGGATTATCTTTACACAGATGATGATCTGATTCTTATAAGCGACATTATTAACCAAGCTGTTGGTCCAATCGAAAACGCTCTGCTACACGAATTGGTCACTATGCAAGTGGCGCAATTAGAGCTTCAGTCAAAGCTAGAGCATAAATTACTCAGACAAACCGCACAAGAGAGAGAACGCCTTGAGGCAATTTTCGGTAATAGTAGTGATGGAATCATATTGATTGACGATAAATTTAATGTGTTGCGGTTAAACTCGACAATTGGCTCTTTCATTGGGGCAAAACCAGAAGAAGCTGACAAGAAATGCCAAGAAGTATTGCGCTGTCAGGACAAAGAGGGTAATTTACTTTGCGAAATTGCTTGCCCGTTAACCAAAACGCTGGTAAGTAAAGAGCCATTATTACATCACGAAATTCGCCTCGATAACCAAAAAGGCGTGCGCCGTATAGTCTCCGCTAACTGGAGCGCGGTGCTAAGTGCAGAAGGCACAACCAATATAGTCGCTACTATGCGAGATGTAACTGCGCTGCGTGAAGTGGAACAGCTGAAAACCAACTTCGTTTCTATGGTTTCGCATGAATTACGCAACCCAATTAATGTAATAAACGGTTTTACTAAAATGTTGGCGGAAGGCAAAGCAGGCGAATTAAATCAACTGCAACAAGAATTTATAAGCAGCATCTTAGTAAGCGTAAACCAGTTAAAGAAATTGGCGGAAGATATCCTAGACTTATCTAGATCTGATGCGGGGCGTTTTAGCGTAGATTTAGTTCCTATCTCGCTTTCCGATATAATGCTTAAGGCTATAAATAATATAAAGCCGATGATTTACGCTAAGAATATCAGGTTGATAACCGCACAACTCCCTGAAAATACTTGTGTTGTAAATGCCGATGAGATGCGACTTACTCAACTAATCGGTAATTTATTTGAAAATGCGATTAAATTTACCCCACAAGGCGGTAGAATCATGGTAGAACTGAAAATAGAGGGTGATTTCTCAGTTATCAGTATTGCCGATAGTGGAATAGGTATATCGCCTGAACATCTCAGTCGTATATTTGAACGCTTTTATCAGGTACAGGACGAGGAAGCGCGGAGAATACGAGGTAGTCAACTTGGCAGCGGGCTAGGTTTAAGTATATGTAAAGAAATTGTGGAGCGGCATGGTGGTAGTATATGGGTTGAAAGCGTTCAGGGTAAAGGCAGCACATTCTCATTTAGTATCCCTTTAGCGTAAGGATAGCCCAACAAATGTTAAAAACACTCTTACCCTTAAAAGTAGCCTAAAAACGTAGGAATAAAAAGAGGCTTTAGAAGCCTCAAATTAAAATTATTGAAATATTTAGAATCGGCTATAGTTTTTCACCTAAGCCGATTTTTAGTTTAAATGCTTCCCCCATCATAACTGCTACCGCTCAATTCCTCGTCTTCCTGCTCTTCAGAATCTTCTTGTTCTTCACTTTCAGGAGGTGGTGCTACTTTTACTGTGATATATGTATTGGTAAAAATACACATCTCACCTGCAATCTGCAAGGCGCGTTCGGCAATTTGGGCAGCATCCAGTTCGGTATTCCGCAGTAAGGCTTTAGCAGCAGCAAGGGCATAAGAACTACCGCTACCGATAGCCGCAATTTTCTCGTCCGGTTCTACCACGTCACCATCTCCTGAGAGAATCAGCACAGTGTTTTTATCCGCTACCAGCAATTGAGCTTCGAGGCGACGCAGCATACGGTCTGTACGCCATTCTTTGGTCAACTCAACGGCTGCTTTACGCAAGTTGCCATGATATTGCTCTAACTGACTCTCAAACTTTTCAAAAAGGTTGAGCGCATCAGCAACTGCTCCGGCAAAACCCGCCAACACCTGTCCGTTGTAGAGCGTGCGAATCTTACGAGCAGTATTCTTTAATACCATCTCACCGAAAGTCACCTGACCATCACCCGCCATAGCTACCTGACCATTGTGTACTACCGCCAATATAGTAGTAGCTTGTATTCGGGTTGAATTATGTAAAGTCAAATTATTGCGCTCCACTTAACTCACCGCTTTATCTGTAACAGATATAACGGAAGGGATAATTCGTACCAACGGCAACTCCTGTTCCTCTTCGGGAATTTCATAATCTATTACTGTACCACAACTCGTGCATTTCGCCCGGTTACGCCCACTCATAGCCATTAGATTGCCACATTCCGCGCAAGGCTGTGAAATTGGACGTTCCCACAAGCTAAAAGTGCATTCGGGATAGAGAGAGCAACCATAGAAAATACGCCGTTTGCGAGTTTTTTTCACCAATATTTCGCCATGCTGGCACTGGGGACAAGCAACTTTAGTGCTTTTCAATAGAGGTTTGGCATTGCGACATTCCGGGAAACCAGAGCAAGCTATAAACTTACCAAATTTACTCATACGAATTAGCATGGGTCGCCCACACTTTTCACAATCTTCCCCGGCGTATTCAGGCTTAAGCTCTACCTTACTCATTTCGGTTTCAGCACGTGTTACCGTGATTTCAAAGGGCTTGTAGAACTCAGCCAATACCGGCTGCCATTGCTTCTGACCGCCCGCTATTTCATCCAGATTATCTTCCATTTGGCTGGTAAAATTAATATCCACAATATCCGGGAAGAAATCTACCAGCAGGTCATTAACAAGCATACCAAGTTCAGTTGGCTGGAAATGCTTCTCAATTTTGGTGATATAGTAACGTTCTTGAACCGTGCTGAGTGTAGGCGCATAAGTACTTGGACGACCTATACCCATTTCTTCGAGCGCCCGCACCAAACTAGCTTCAGTATAACGCGGGGGAGGTTGGGTAAAATGCTGCTCCGGCAATAGCTGTACCAACTCAAGAATTTCTTTAATTTCAAGAGAAGGTAGCGCTTTTTTACTTAATTCATCTTCTCCTGCGTCCTCATCCACACCTTCCTGATAAACCGCCAGAAAGCCTGCAAAGCGGATTACCGAGCCAGTAGCGCGGAAAAGATAACGCCATTGCGCCAGTTCGGTAATGGGGCGTGTATCAGCCTTCACATCCACTGAGGTACTATCTAGTTGAGCGGGAGCCATCTGGCTGGCGAGAAACCGCTGCCAGATAAGACGGTACAGTTTATATTGCTCAGGGCTTAGAAATGGTTTGAGACTGTCCGGGTCGCGGGCTACGCTGGTAGGACGAATCGCTTCATGCGCTTCCTGCGCATTTTTTGATTTGCGGGTATATAACGGAGGTTGTTCCGGCATATATTCTTTGCCGTACTTTGCCTCTATTACTTGACGTGCTTCCTGCTGCGCTATAACGGCTACGTTGGTGCTATCGGTACGCATGTAGGTAATTAGACCCAAAGCACCCTCTGAGCCCAGTTCTACGCCCTCGTAAAGCGACTGAGCAATCCCCATAGTGCGTTTGCTGGTAAAATTTAACTTCCGATTAGCTTCCTGTTGCAAAGTGCTGGTAGTGAAAGGCGCAGAAGGGGAACGGCTGATCTGACGTTGCCGAATATCACTTACACAATATAAAGCGCCTTGCAGTTCATTTAAAACTGCTGCTGCCTCCGCTTCAGTCTTCAAAGAAGCTTTTTGCCCATCTATGCTGTTAAGAGCGGCGTGAAACTGAGCAGCTTTGCGGTTTTTAGTCTTCTCAACCCGGAAATCGGTTTCGATAGTCCAATATTCTTCAGGATTAAATGCAGCTACTTCACGTTCGCGGTCAACAATCAGGCGCACTGCAACACTTTGCACCCTGCCAGCGCTCAAGCCCTTTTTCACCTTTTTCCATAATATAGGGCTAATCTTGTAACCCACTAACCTATCCAGAATACGGCGGGTTTGCTGTGCATTCACTAGGTTCATGTCAATATCACGGGGGTGTTTAAGGGCTTCCTTAACGGCATCTTTAGTAATTTCATGGAAAACAACACGCCCTATACGCTTGCCGTTTTCAGGGATATTCAAACCGGTAGCTCCGAGCAAATGCCACGCAATCGCCTCACCTTCACGGTCAGGGTCAGTTGCCAGCAAAATTTCATCGGCAGCTTTAACTTCTTTTTTTAAGTCTTTAACAACCGCGTTTTTGTCGCGCGGAATAAGATATTGGGGTACAAAATCATGCTCGACATCTACACCTAATTTACTCTTAGGCAAGTCGCGTACATGCCCATAACTGGCTTTGACGGTATAGCCCTTACCCAAATATTTGCCAATAGTTTTGGCTTTGGTAGGGCTTTCCACTATAACCAGTTTTGACTTGGCTGCCATATGCTAAACCTCGTAATAAAATCCCCTTGTGGTTTGAAAAAAGAAAAGAGGGGGAAAGCACTAATTAGCCTCATCTTTAACGAACTGTGACTATATAGCAAGGCGGGTTCTATGTCAAGCTTTTTGATAACGTGGGAGTGCCTAAAAAGCAAGATGTGGTAAAGTAAGAGAATGAATAAACCAAATTG
>NZ_JBAXHI010000049.1:0-24194 GCF_037138995.1 Candidatus Chlorohelix sp.
GTATAAAATTTTAGTTAGCGTTCATTAATAAGTAGAATTGGAACATAAAAAAGTGTATTTTTGAATTACTTGGAACAGATGGACGCTAGCGTCGCCCCTACGGGTTAATTCTCTTGATGGTTTGGCTGGAGCGTTGAAAATATAAATACTGACTATGCAACCGCCCTGGATAAACCACCCTCTAAGAAATTAGAACATCCGGTTACACCTTTGCTCCTATTGTGCCGGTAAAGTGTAGCTTTTAATAATTCGCCAGTTCATATAACGCCAGTAATCCGGCGCATTCCACTCGCCCGGACTCTGTAACGTAAACTCAACCAATTGCACAATATTGCCCCATAGATTTTCTCGCGGCATGGTCCGATAAAGTTCCAAGCACAAAGCCTCAATTTGGTGTAATAAGCCTGTATCGGCGGGTAAGTCACTAAATGCCAGCGTTAGGTGCGGGTTATATCGGGTTGAGGCTCGCCTTTTTCGCCCGTATTCGCTCAGAAAAGACCATAATTCTTCACGGATATTCGCTTGTAGATTCACTAAATCTGGTCGCTTTTCCATTTCCAACCGGATAAAATATTCGGTCTCTAGCTTGAAAGCCAACGGAAAGGCTTTATGATTGGGTAGTATCCGGTCAAGGGCAGCAATTAACTCGTTTTCCCCGTATCCCTCTTCTAGGTGTAATAAAGCAAAAAGAGTACAATGCGGCATAAACTTTCCTGCCGCTTCTAGTCCATAATTTTGCTTGAGTAATAAATGAGCTAACCCGATTTTGTCTGCCAATTCAGGGGGTGGGATGAAA
The DNA here is from genome assembly GCF_037138995.1 of Candidatus Chlorohelix sp. Taxonomy (NCBI): domain Bacteria; kingdom Bacillati; phylum Chloroflexota; class Chloroflexia; order Candidatus Chloroheliales; family Candidatus Chloroheliaceae; genus Candidatus Chlorohelix; species Candidatus Chlorohelix sp. The sequence continues at coordinate 797 of NZ_JBAXHI010000049.1, forward strand.
TAAACCCCATAGGTTTTCTGCCCGTTCATGAAACTTCTCCTGATTTATAATGTTAAGCTTTTGCCCTCATTTCTTGCCCTAGCTTTGTGTGATAGAAGTTAGGTGTGATGGCTGGGAAGAAAAATGATGTGCGTCAGGATATGCCGCAAGCGATGAAACTGAGACGGGTTTTCCGCTTATCAGCAACTTGCGTACAATGTACAGTTGGGGTTTAGTCCGAGTTTCCACCACGATTAAATCCGCCAACAAACCGGGTGCAAGGCTGCCCGTTTCTTTCTCTAATCCAACCACTTTGGCTGCGTTTGTTGTTACAAGCCGGACGGCTTCAACAAGACTCATGACTTTTTGTTCAACCAGCATAAAAATGGCATGTAGAAGGGTGGAAGGCGCGTAATCTGCTACCAACACATCCAGTAGGTTTTGCCGAATAAATTCCATCACGCTGATATTGCCGGTATGCGAACCGCCTCTGACAATATTGGGAGACCCTGCAATAATCGGGAGACCAAGTTCTCTGGCGCGGGTAGCTGCTTCTAGGTTAATCGGAAATTCGCAGACCCTTATACCGCGTCGGTATAAGTCATCTACAGTAGCGGCGCTATCGTCATCATGTCCGGCTATAATTATTCCGGGCGTACTTTGTAACAAAGCGGTCGCTTGATTTAATTGGCGCTCACGAGTTTGTTCGGTCTGTGCCTTTAGCTGCCATAACTCATTTTCGCGTGCATCAACCACCTCGTCACTGTTCCCTGCCGGTCCGAGCAGCGCTTTTATCATCTTGCGTAAAATCGGGCGTTGGGCATACTGACCCTGTCCCGGCGAGTGGTCATTGAGGGACAGATAATGAGTGAGTTCGGCGGCAAGAGGGTTTTGCATCACTCTTAAAATCCCATCGAAAGCCCCCTCACTTCGTAAGTCGCAGCGGTATAGAAGGTGATGGTGGAGAAAGGCGAAATCTGAATTGCTAAATTCGAGCAACTGGTTTGCCATTGCTTCGGCATTCGCCACAGTGCGGTCGCGTAGAAATATGCCCGCATCAAAAGAAACAGCATGATAGGTTCTGGTTACTCCGGCAGTAGCCAACGCCCCTTCCATCTGGTGAAAAGCCAGTTCAGGCGGCAAAAAGACTCCTTTTCGCGGCTGCAAAGTTTTCTCATAGCTGTCATCATGCAGGTTTATAACGCCCGGCATAATATAATTGCCTCTGGCATCCCATGTATGCGAATTAGCCGGATAATGGCGTTCATTTATTTCAACGATTCTACCCGCTTGGATAACGACACTTCCAGCATCCAAAACTTTTTCGGGGGTAACCAACCGCCCATTGGTAATGATTGTGGTTTGGGAAGGTTCCACTTAATTTCCTTTCGCTAAACCAATAACCGCCCATATTCCATTGTTATAACTTTGTCCGATAGGCGATTGAGCAATGCCCTGTCATGAAAAACACCGATGATAGTAACTCCCGATTGCTTGGCTTCCTCTAAAAGTGAAATTACAACCGACTGATTGCGGTCATCGAGGGCAGAGGTTGGCTCATCAAGCAGCAATAAGCGGGGCTGTCGGATGAGTGCTTGCGCGATATTAACTCGTTGCTGTTCGCCGCCACTGAAAAAGACCGGGTAGCCATCCCACAATTCGGAACTGATACCGAGCCTTTCCAACATAAGCTGCGCTCTTTCGGTTGCTTCTGGGCGAGGAACTCCCGCGTTAAGCAAGGGGCGTGCCACCAATTCGAGAGCGGTTGTGCGGGGTTGCGCCCGTAGGAACTGAGAAACAAAACCTATCTCGGAACCGCGCAAGCGTGTTATTTGTCGTGCGCTGGACTGAGCTAGGTCAATAACAGTGTTATTTTCGAGACAATATATTATTTCCCCACTGCTGGCAACATACGTCCCGAAGATACATTTCAAAATAGAGCTTTTGCCGCTGCCGCTCAGACCTGCTATGCCCACGAAAAGACCTCTTTCGACCTCAAACGAAACGCCCTTAAAAGCACTTATCTGCTTTCCACGCAAAATGTGCTGCGTGAAAACCTTACTCAAATTATTTATCTGGATGTGTGTATTTTGCATAGCTGCCCACTTAACTATTGCTGGAACTAACCAATAACTGGGTGTAGGGATGTTGCGGGTCTTCCAGTATTTGGTCAGTCAAACCATTTTCCACTACTCGTCCGTTTTTCATCACCAAAGTGCGCTCGCTTAACAAGCGGATTACGCCCAAATCGTGGGATACCACCACAATCGCCACGCCACTCTCACGCTGCACCTCTTTTACAAGGTCAATTACCCCCGCTTGTACTGAAACATCCAAGCCGGTGGTCATCTCATCCAACAAGAGCAAGACGGGATGATTCGCCAACGCCTTTGCGATTTGAACGCGCTGCTGCATACCGCCGCTGAAAAAAGCCGGGTAATGATCCATCCGATTTAGCGGCACTTCCATTCGGTTCAACAAAGCCCCGGAGCGTTCCCTGATGTCAGCCACATTGCGCCATTCTGCCGCTAGAAGTCTCTCGGCAATGTTACCGCCTGCCGTAATGTGCAGGTGCAAACCTTGTGCCGGATTCTGTCGAACCATACCCATCACAAAATCCTGTAGATAACGCGCTTGCTGGCTACTGGCTTGGAAAATATCTTGTCGCCCATTCCCGAAGGATTTTAGAAAAGCCTGTCCTTTGGTAGGCGCTACATCCCCGTAGAGGCAGCGCAACAAGGTAGTTTTGCCGCTACCACTCTCTCCCACTACGCCTAGAATCTCACCCTCGTACACCTCAAAATTAACATCGGCGCAAGCTACAAGAGTTCCGCAATTGGAGCAAGTATTAGTGCCTGTTTCGGGGCCGGTTAACTCTAAGCAGCGTGGACAACCATGTCCGTAAAGACGGGTGAGATTTTCAACCACCAACAAGGGGGTCTCGACCTCCACGTTTGCTTGTTTTTGGGCTGTTTCCGTTATCATCCGGCGAACTCCTTTTGCATTTCACGCTCTGCTACTTTCTTTGCGACTTGTTCATCGCAGTAGGCGGTGTCCGAACACATATAGGTCTTTTGCCCTGCCTCGGTGGTTATTTCATCCAAGAAAGAGTGTTCCGCTCCGCAACGCTGGCAGCGTATCCCGTGAAAATCCTCTACGGTGAAGGGGTAATCCTCGAAATCGAGTGGTACTACCGCAGTACGTGGCGGAACTGCATATAGCCTTTTTTCGCGCCCTGCCCCGAACAGGGATAGATGCTCGGCATTATTCAGTTTCTCCACATCCCAACGTGGGATTGGGCTGGGAGCCATTACATAGCGCCCATTCACCATAACAGGGTAGCTGTAGGCACGCGCTAAAAGCCCATGCTTTACAATTTCCTCGTACAACGCTACCCACATTCGGCTGTAATTCTTATCGGCGTGCATTCGCCGTGTGGCATTTTCAGAGCGTTCCACCAACCGCAACGGTTCCGGCAAAGGAACTTGCAAGACCAACAATTGTCCCGCCTGCATTTTTTCTTCTGGAATGCGGTGGCGGGTTTGGATTATAGTGGCTTCTGAAGTTTGGAAGGTGGTGGTAACGTCTGGAGCGGTGCGCTCAATCAGGCGGCGAATGTTGGCAGCATTAACTCCTGCATCAGTTCCCTGATCAATTACCTTAACTATATCTCCCTGACCTATTAGAGAAAGAGTTATTTGCAAACCGCCTGTACCCCAACCGCGCCCAATAGGCAATTCTCGCGAACCGAATGGCACTTGGTAACCGGGTATGGCTACGGCTTTAAGCAAGTTGCGCCGTATTTCCCTTTTGCTGCCTTCGTCTAGGAAAGCGTAATTATAATTTTCTTCGGTAGTAATTAAGTCTTTCAGCATTACTTTTTCCCTGCTTCCGCAGCATATGCCAAGCGAGTCTCTTCGCGAGAACGGTCAAGGCTGGACTGAAAGGTAACGTAGTGCGGCAACTTTAGATGCTCTACAAACCCGCTCGATTCAACGCTGTCTATGTGATAAAGTACAAATTCTTGGTCGCTGCTAGGGGCATCTCCGCCAATGTCCAACGCTCTATCCAGAATGGACATCGAAATCGCCTTGCGTTCGTTCTGCCCGTAAACCAAGCCATAGCCTAGTTCATATAATGGCGCGACGGTTTCACCGTCCTTGTTTTGCGATTCTTGTTCTGCAATCCCGTCTTTATCTCGACCCACAATGCTATAGGCGTGGTTTAGGGCTTCCACTTCCGTAACCCGCAACTGCCCTACCGTGACCGGATTACCCGTAAGAGGGTGCAAAAACTCGACCGGAACCTTCCCATAGCGCAATTCCGAAATGGTGGGATGAACCATCCCGTAGCCACGCAACGAACTGTAGCCTAATGCTACCATCGCTCCGGATTCCCCCCGCGCCAGAGTTTGCAACCGGGCGGAACGAGGCGCAGGGAATTTTAGCGTATCTCTGGTGATGTCAAAAGGTTCTTGCTCAGAAGGGGCGAGTGCGGCAAGTAATCCTTCCGCCCGTAACAAGTCTGAAACCCTTGAAAACTTGGGCATGTTTGTTGTCGCTTTTGGTTGCTGGAAGGCAGATTCAGGGACGCGAATTTCTTCTATGAGATTGAAATCAAGCAGACGCTGGGTGTAATCGCGGGTGCGCCCAAGCACCTGACCACCCGGAATATTCTTAAATGCGCTGGAAATTCGCCTCAATACTTTCATCCGGCTTGTATCAATCGGCAACGAGTAGCCCAATCGCTCTAGGGTGGACTTATAAGCGCGGAGTAAAAACCCTGCCTCCATCAAATCTCCTTCTGCCTGTTTTAAAGCCAACGCTGCCAGCTTTTCGTCATACAATCCGGCTTCGCTCATTACCTGATCAACCGCCATACGTTGTTGCTCAATAAGCTGGTCTATTTGCAATAGTTCGCTACGGCTTTGTAGCCTGCCGAGTTTTACCAGTTCCTCGGCGGCAAGGATTGCATCTATACCGCCTTTTACCGCTACGTAACCCATCTAAAACCCCTCCCCTTTTCGTCTCTCTTCCAGAATAGACAGGCGCGTGCTGCGCGGCAGACCAACCAATAAACCTCCCGGAGTTAGCCAGAAAACATCTATACCCAGAGGGTAAGAAACATTGACCTCTCCTAGAGAAACAAAAAAGGCGGCGCTTGTGCCTGCCACCCAGAGTCTTTGTCCCGGTTTTACGCCGGGTCCGCTTAATTCCAGTAAAGCGCCTTTCTTATCTTCGGGGGTTTCCCCCAACAGGTCGGGTACTAGGCATATAAGGGTTGCGGACGTGTCAGGGTAAATCAGATTACCGGGCTTTAGTTGAGCAGGTAGCGAAGAAACCGGAGGCTGTAATGTAATCACATAATCGGCTTTGTCACGCGGAACACTGCGACAATTGGTGCTTGTACAAATTACGCCTGAAAGGTCGGCAGCAATATGTTCATCGCCCAACAAGCAAAAAGTAACCTCATGGTCTAATAGGGTTGCGAGAAACGCCCCCAACGTTTCAAAGTGGGCGTAATTCCGGGAAGCGCCGGGTAGAGTGTTCCCGAAGAAATCCCCGGTCTTGGGTAATTGGAAAACCTGACCGGGATTTGCCAGTGCCTCCAACATTACTCGGAAAATTTTCTGACTATCACGGGTGTGGTCAAAACGGTGGGAGGGGGTCAATGGAATAGCGCTCAAGCTCAAGCCTCCATTTCGTCGAAATTTACTTTGGTAGCCGTGATTGTTGCCCATTCTGCGGCATCTTTTTCTTGCTGGAGTTGTGACATCAAGGTTAACGTTTCCAGTATATCCGGTGAAAGCGGATGGGATGCTTCCAAAGCAGCGTCACAAATAGCACCGGCGAGGGCGTGCATCCGGTCGCTACCTAGAACTAGCATGTATCCCGTTCCGCCCTGAAGTTGCACTTCCGCTTCGGTTACTAGGGCTTCTCCGAAGTTAAATATTTCGCCTTTGGCAGTTTCGTGGGCGCGAATCATCATTATCGCCGGGTGTGGTTGCCGAGTTATTTCTAGTTCAATTCCTGAATCGAGCAAACGGTCTGCCATCACCACCAAAGGCTCAGATGGACCTTTTGCCATTATTTCAAAACGCTTTTCTCTATCCATCTTTGCTTATACAAACCTTTTCATGTTATAATTTGATTGCGTAAAGCTTTACGCAATTTTTATACCACCTAATAGCGGATGTGTCAATAGCAAATTAAAAAAATGATAAAAACAGAAGATGGGAAAGAGCGACTGGTTTTAGCCATTAATCCAGTAATAGGGCATGACCTTGTAAGCCAAGCGAGTAAAATAAAAACCCTTGAGCAATACTTGGAGCAGGTGTTGGAAATGCCGGTACAGGTTGGGTTGTGGGAAAATTACGAAGAGACCCTGAACGGCATGGAGCGTGGGGAGATAGACGCGGCTCGATTGGGGTTATACGCCTTTGCTCAGGCGCAGGCTCGTTTTGGGGCGCGTGCCTTGGCTAACGCTATTGAGGTTTCTGAGGGTGATGATGCCCCACCTGTGCCTTACCGAAGCGTTATCTTTACCCGTAAGGAAACAGGGATTGTCGGGTTAATCCAATTAAAAGGGCAAGAGTTTGGTTTCGTTGACCGCAATTCCTCAACAGGCTATCTAGTTCCATCGCTTATGCTGGAACAGGCAGGATTAAATCCTTCTACCGACCTCAAGCCACATTTTTTGCTGGGTCATAATACAGTGGTAGCGGCTGTTTGCAAGGGAAGTTTGCTTGCAGGAGCGGCTATGCAATCAGCCTATTTGCACCATTTGCAAAAACACCCGGATTGCAGTTTGCAGGCACTGGCTACTTCCCCACTTCTATCTCGAGGACCGGTGGCGGTTAGACCCGGTTTGCCCCATCGTCTTGAGCATAAATTATTACAAGCATTGGTACAACTAGACCAGAGCATACCGGAGGCTGCCTCGCTCCTTATTCCGACTAACCAACGCTTTACCCCAGCGGCACAACGTGAGATGACCTTGAAAACAGTGGCGGAATTAGCCGGGGTGAGTTATGGGACGGTATCTCGCGCTATAAACGGACGCGCCCGTATTGCTCCAGAAACAACCGCCCGCATCCTAAAACTGGTGGAAGAATTGGGTTACCGCCCTAACTCAAATGCGCGTAGCTTGCACCGGAATCGGGGCGATTTAATCGGGATGCTTCTACCCACCTTGCAGATTCCCTCATTGGATGACATCGTAGCTGGAATACAAGCAGTATTCAGTGAAGCTGATTTGCAATTGCTGTTATGCCCCACGATATTAAACGGAATAGCTGGAGAGAACCGGAAAGCTTTTTTTGAACTGCTGTATAACAACCGTCTGGAAGGTATGATATTAACCCAGCTTGATGCCACCACTAGGGAAGCAGGGGAACTGGCGCGGAGCGGGAAACCCTACACTTTGCTAGAACAGGATTTGTTGGGCGAAGGTCTTATCACCGCTAGAAACTGGATAGAGGAACAGGGACACCACCGCATAGCGTTAGTACAAGAACAGGGTTCGTTGCTGGAAGCAGGTTTCTTGCGTCAAGTTTTTGCCCAACAAACTGATACTGAACTTGAATTTTCTGGGGAAATCGACTCTATTTCTAGCTGGATAGAAACAATCATTCAAATACCAGAGCCGCCTACCCTCGTTTTTTGTTCAGGCGACCGCTCTGCCATGTTGGTGAAACAATTCCTGTTAGCACAACCTTCAATAAATTTGACGGCGCTGGGTTTCGGGAATAGCGATTTAGCCAAGTGGGGCAACTTTCCGAGCTTAGCTTTTGATGGAATGGGACTTGGACGGCTTGCTGCTATACGCCTACTTAAAATGCTAAATTTTCCAGGTGTAACCTTCTCAGAACCCCCATTGCGAACTTGGATTGAGATAAATCACTAAATGTAGAGTACAAGTTATTAACCACTTATTAATAAATTAATATAAAGGCAACTAACATGATTTTTTGAACCTTCATGTTTCCCCATGACATCTCCCCATCTGTAGTAAATTTTAAACCCCTATTAACATTTAATTTATAACTCCTTTATATACCTGTTCTATGATTTTATAAGTTAGGTGTCTTAACTTTTCCTGTAACAGGAAATTGCTCTCGCATTTGGAATTAGCATAAAAATAAAATGGAAAAATTAAACAACGGTTCTATTCCCTTGCTTGTAATCGAAAACCTTCGCAAGGTCTATCCTAACGGTTATGAAGCTCTTTCCAACATCAGCTTTACTGTTCGGGGCGGAGAGTTTGTGTGCATAATCGGGCGAAGCGGCGCCGGTAAATCTACCTTGCTGCGTTGCATAAACGGGCTTATTCCCATAAACGGCGGAAAGCTGAGTGTTCACGGTGAAGACTTGGGCGGTATGTCAGAAAAGGAAAAGCTGCTTATGCGGCGGCGCATCGGCTTTATTTTTCAGGAATTCAACCTAGTTGACCGTTTAACCGCCCTTCGCAATGTCTTGTTGGGACGGTTAGGTTACATGAGCGATTTTAATGCCTTGATTGGTTACTTTAGCCAAGCTGACCGTGAATTGGCGTTGTGGTGTTTGCAAAGAGTAAATATGGTGCATCGCGCCAAAAATCGGGCGGACAGTCTTTCCGGCGGTGAAAAACAGCGCGTAGCCATTGCACGTGCGCTCGCCCAAAAACCTCTGCTACTACTGGCAGATGAGCCTGTCGCCAGTCTCGACCCTGAACTCGCATGGGGAGTTATGGACGATTTAAAAACCGTTGCCAGAGAAGAAAACTTGCCAACCCTCGTTAATATACACGACCTAGAAATCGCAAAAAAATTTGCTGACCGGATTATCGGTATTGCCAAAGGTCGTATTGTTTTTGATGGAGTGGCTGCCGACCTGACAAATGACGTTTTGAGTGAACTGTACCGCAGCGATAACCCAAATCTAAAATCCCGTTATTAAGTCATTAATAAGCCCTTAGCTGCTTTTCTGCCCGGGTTTAATAATCAGGAGAGGTATTAAATTGTCGATTGAAGAAGAAGATATTGAAAAGATTACAGAAGGTAATAACGAGGAAGTAGTCACTATTGCCAGTATCGGGGGTCTAAGCGAAGAGCGCGTTTTCATAAATAGTTTTGCACAAGGACCGAATAAAGCTCTAGCTAAACCCTTCGGAACTATAAATTGGACTTTGCTAGTTCCGTTAGCAGCTTTCACCGCTGCCGCTATTTTCTTTTTTGAGCGTGTATTGGATTTGGGTAAGGTCAACCTAGACTGGACAATCACATTCGATGTTGATCTAGTGGCAGGGCTATTAGTGGTGTTAGGACTGGCAATTTCAATCGGTCCGAAAGCTATAAAAACCCCACGCTTATTGGCAAAACAAAATACCCGCACCACTGTTGTACTGTTGGGTTTGGTAGCATTTTTCTTCTTCTTCAAGCTTGTTGACTTTGGCACTTTTAAGTATATATTGGATAAAATTGACCTCAATAACGTTTTGGGAATTGTATTTATTGCTCTAATTTGCGCGATGGCATTACGTGGCAGCAAGCTTTCGATAGTGGCACTGGTGTGCTTTTTTCTTTGGTGGGGCTTCAGTGTCAGGGTTAGCGGCTTTGGGGCGAATGCCCAGAATTTCGGGTTTTCTACGGTGGTGGATCTCTTTACCAGCGAACGCGGCGCTGCTTTGATCGGAAGGTTTGTTCCACCCAAGTGGCAAAACTTTGCAAACGCTATAGACCCGCTGTTTTTAACCGTACAAACTGCCGTTGCTTCAACCGTGATAGGGGCAATTGTAGCATTGCCTGTTAGTGTTTTAGCAGCGAAAAATACCAGCCCTCACCCTGCTATTTACAATATTGTACGTCTCATCACCAATACCATTCGTTCTATTCCCTCCCTAATAATGGCTCTTTTGTTTATTCCCTTTGTAGGTTTAGGACCAGCCGCCGGCATTTTGGGATTGGGTATTCACGCAATTTCGGTGCTAACCAAGCTATATTCGGAAGCCTTTGAATCGGTCAAACCCCAACCGATTGAGGCGATGAGTGCGGTGGGCGCTAACGGCTTGAAATCCTTTCGTTGGGGTGTTTTCCCACAAGCTTTCCCATTGGTAGCAAGCTATTCCATATTTACTTTTGAGTCCAACACCCGCGACTCAACTGTAGTTGCCTTTGTTGGCGGTGGAGGTCTAGGCTTTCTCTTACAGTCTTCCATAAATTTACTGGACTATGCTTATGTGTCCATGTTGGTAATTATGCTGATAGTAGCAGTAACAATAATGGATCGTTTCAGCGCATTTATTCGCGGAAAGATTATTTAATAATCTCGCTCCAGTTAGCTGTGCAAAAACTGGAAGCTGGCTTGCAATAAGTTATAACAAAACATTAGTCTAACTATATATTACGAGCCATTTAACCTGGCTCATTGCAGACAACGTCTATTGCATTTGCGCCATTGTTCAATCTAAGAAGGAGAATTTATGAACAAACTGTTTCGGGTAATGTCAGGACTGTTAGTGTCATTGGTACTAGTCGTTATTTTAGCGGCTTGTGGCGATAACACTGCTACTTCGGTTCCTGCTACTACTGCGGCTGCCACTACCGCCGCTGCTACCACTGCGGCTGCCACTACCGCCGCTGCTACCACTGCTGTGGCTGCTACCACTGCGGCTGCCACTACCGCCGCTGCTACCAAGACTCCGGCTCCTACCCTTATTGCTACCATTGGCGCTTCATCTTCTGCCGCCAAAGTTAGCCTGAAAACTCTGCGTTTGGGTGCTATTCCGGCTGAAAACGTGCAGACTGTGCTGACCAACACCACTCCTTTTGCAACTGCGCTTTCACAGCAGTTGGGCATCCAAGTCGAGCTTTTTGTCGGTCCTAACTACACCTCAGTTATCGAAGCTCTTGCTGCCGGTAAACTGGACGTAGCCATCTTTGGTCCTTTCAGCTATGTTTTGGCAAATAGCAAATACAATGCTTCAGTTTTTGCCTTGATGTTAGGTACTAAGGGTGAAAAGACTTACAATAGTCTCATTATCACCACTTCCAAGACCGGTATTAAAGCCCTTGCGGACCTGAAGGGTCATAGCTTCTCGTTTGTTGACGTAGCTTCCACCAGCGGCAACTTGGTTCCTCGATATAATTTAATCACCAAAGCCAAACTGGACCCTGATAAGGACGTAAACGGCGTATTCACTGGTTCACACGATGCTTCGCTCTTGGCGGTGCAGAGTGGTAAGGTTGAAGCAGGGGCAGTTGCCAGCGACACTTTCCAGAAGTATATTGACAACGGCACCGTCAAAGCCGAAGAAATTGTTATCGTTGACAAGAGCTTTGACATTCCGAACAGCCCTGTAGCTTATCGCAATGACCTGAGCGATGCCGACAAGGCTGCTATCAAAGCTGCTTTCTTGGCTATTAAAGACACGGCTGCTTTGAATTCAATGGGTACTGGCGGTTTTATTGAAGCCGTCGATACCACTTGGGATCCGATCCGCGATATTGCTAAAGTTTTGAACGTAGATTTGACCAAGCTGAAGTAATTAGCCCCTTTCTTAAAAAAGGATGGTTGGTCTATACCAGCCATCTTTTTTTATCTAATAACCAATAAAGCATTCACTCCCCCTTACCTTTCCCCCCAACCCATAGAGCAAAACGGCGGGGCAAATATTAACAGCCCCTTAACACTTGAAAACGCAAAAATAACATCTTATTAAATTTTCCTTTATATCTTTCGGCTAAAATTTTATAGCTGAGTTTATAAAACATTTGCTTTGTTCAAGGCAAGTATTAGGGGATAGAGGTGGCTAATATGCTAGAGCTAACCAACTTGAGAAAATCAGAAATTATTAAGCCCTCCGGTTATTTTACAACCAAGTTTGCTCGATTCATAACAAATATAACCGCTCCTCCACTTATTGCTATTCCTTGCCTGGTTATACTGGGTCTTCAAAGCGAGCATAACCGGGGAGTCCAGGCTAATCTTTTTATTAGCTTGGCAATTGCAATTATTTTCGGGGCAACTATACCAATTATTCTGGTAGTGGCAATGTATCTTTTAAAAAAGATAAGTGATATTCATATCGCTACGAGGGAACAACGCTATTTACCATTTTGCCTGACCATAATAAGTTTTGTTATTGGCACAACTTTGTTATGGTATATTACAGGTCTAGGTTGGTTGACGGTGGTGCTGGCGAGTTATAGTATTAACACTTTAGTAGTAATGCTTATTAATTTCCGGTGGAAAATCAGCATACACGCAACTAGCATTGGGGGAATTGTAGCTGCTTTTACAATGCTTGGCGGCTGGATGGCAGCGCCCCTGCTAAGTATTGTCGGATTGGTAACCTGGGCTAGAGTGCATTTGAAAGCACATACTACCGGGCAAGTTTTGGTAGGAAGCCTGTTGGGTTTCTTCTTTACCCTACTTCAACTTATTATTCTTCTTCAGCCGTAAAAAATACAATGAGTTACTCCCGATTTTAATTACATGATATAAACAGGGGGAATTTTTGAATCAACCACAAATGAATCATTACCAAATATTGGCTAACTGTGAAGAAGCGTTGGTCTGTCAATTGGCAGAAAAAGTTTTGAAGGAATACCCCACCGGGCAATTGCGTTTTCTTAGTGGACCATTGCAGGGACTAGTAATGCTGCGTATGAGAGAATCGGTAGAAAATCGCCAATTCAACGCCGGAGAAATCCTCGTTACGGAGGTTAAACTGGAATTGGATGGGCAGTTCGGTTATGGAATGGTACTGGGCAAGAGTGAGCGTCGAGCTATGGCAGTGGCATTGGTGGATGCTGCTCTTTGCAAAGGTGGCGCACTATCAGAGTGGCTTAAAGTTGAACTTGAACGAATCAATCAAATTCTTCTATCAGATAAGAAGCGCCTTTACCAGATTGTCAATACTTCCAGAGTTGAATTTGAAACCATGTAATTCTGAAGGATACTACCAAGATGCAAACAACGTGGCTTCAAAAGCCGGAAGATAAAATTTATTTTAATGCCGCAACCTTCCGCCTTCTATTAGATTGTCTATCCAGACCGGGAAAAATAATCCAGTTGACAAGTCCGGAATTTTTAGAAAAACCTCCCTCTCCCTACCATCCCGAATTCGCCGGAGTTCCCTTGAATTCTTTTGCGTTAGGGGCATTTTTGAGCTTGCTGGATGGAGAGGTGAGTTTTGCGGTGGGCGCGGGTGAAAACTGGATTGCGCCTGATGCTGAAATAGCTCGGTGGTTAACCCTTCGCTGCGGTTCCAGGTTAACCGCGCCCGGTGCGGCAGCTCAGGCATTTTTCTGTGAAGGTACAAGCGTCAATTTGATTAGAGACCTGCATCAAGGTACTTTGCTTGAACCCGAATTGAGCGCAACAGTTTTTTATTGCGTTGAAAAACTGGCACAAATACCTAACCAAGAGGGCTTCGAGGAGCAAGGATTGGAACTGGAGCTAAAAGGACCGGGAATTTTAAATTTCCGCCGGGTATTTGTATTAGGGATGGCAAGGGATGGAATTGCCGAAATAGCGGTTGCTAGACATTACCCGCTGGGTGTGGATGTGTTTCTGGTGGATAGATCGGGATTTTGCATTGGGCTTCCACGCACCACAAAAATAGAAGTGACCACTTTGCGGTCACGCTAAATAAGGAGAAAGATGGGCTACGTAGCGACAAAGGGCGGAACTGAGGCGGTATTAAAAGCCGAAGAACTGGTAGAATATTTCCGGCTTCGGGGAGAAACCGAACCGATTAAAATCGAGCAAATCAAGAGCCAGTTCAGGCTGGCGGTAGATCGGGCAATGAGCGAAGGCTCGCTGTATGCTCCCGAATTGGCGGCATTAGCCTTAAAACAAAGCGAAGGTGACGCAGTAGAGGCAAGCTTTTTACTTCGGGCTTACCGTTCCACCTTACCCCGTCTAACTTATAGCCTTCCAGCTAACGGAACTCGGATGAGGTTGATACGCCGGATTTCCTCTACTTTCAAGGATATTCCGGGAGGACAATTGCTTGGTCCAACCCGCGATTACCAACCGCGCTTGCTGAACACCCTGTTGACTCACGAATCACGTGGGACTATGCGCCGTTTCCTAGCTAAATTTGAAAAACAGGTACAGAGTAACGAAACAGACGAGCAGAGCGGTACTTTTCCGAAAGTCATCGAAAGTATGCGTGAGCAGGATTTGCTGGCTGAAGTATTTTCAGTTGGTGCTGGGGACATAGACGAACCATTTGATGTAACCCGCAAAGCCACAAGTTTCCCTGCTCCCCGTAGCGCGCGGCTTCAAATTATGGCACGCGGAGATGCCGGAAGTTTGCTGGCGTTAGCTTATAGCAGTATTCGCGGGTATGGTGATGTGCATCCCACACTGGGAGAATTGAGAGTGGGTTATCTACCCGTTGAAGTGGCGCATCCCTTAACCGGAGAGTCGGTGGAAATCGGGGAAATAATGATTACCGAATGTGAGATGGTTTCTAGAGTGAAAGCATCTGGAAGCGAAGAAGTAGAGCTTTCCCCAAAATTCGGGCTGGGTTACGGCTTCAGCTTTGGTCACGGCGAAGATAAAGCCGTAAGTATGTCTATTCTTGACCGGGCTATAAGCGCTGCCAAAGCGGGCAAAACACATGGGCAAAGTGGACCCGCTGCCGATGAGGAATTTGTTTTACAGCACATTGATGCTATTGAGGCTAGCGGTTTTACTGCTCACTACAAGTTGCCGCATTATGTCACTTTCCAGGCTGACATCAGTGTGCTAGAACGCGCCAAAGACCATGCGGCTGTCAAAAACGCCGAACAGGCTGAAAAGCATCGCCGTTTACAACAGAAGCTTGCGAAAGACGCGCAAGAAAATACTTTACCGGATTAGGGAGATATAGAATGTTACAACCAGACCCCGTGGAACAGCTAGAGCCTGATGAGGGTTTTAGGCTAGATGCGCTAATCGGGCAGCTCTCAGGTTCTGAGAATGAAGAACCAGCCCCCGAACAGGCGCAAATCCGCGAAACTCTTTATAATTTTGGCTTCATAGATGAGGATTCCAAGCGCGAGGTGCGGCGCAAAACCCTAAAAGCAGTGGCTATTCCCGGTCACCTCGTTCCTTTTGCCAGTCGTGACTTGCCGGTAGCTAAAGGTTGGGGAACAGGCGGTCTTCAGCTTACCTTTTCTATTATTAAGCCGGATGACCTTTTGAAAGTTATTGACCAAGGGGATGATGACAGCGTGAATGCGGTAAACCTGCGTCGCTTGATTCAACGTACTACGGGTGTCCCTATCACAACCGATACCACCGCTGCCAGCATCGTACAAACCCGTCACCGAGTGCCAGAAGAACCCTTGCACGAAGACCAGATACTGGTTTTGCAAGTCCCTATGGCAGACCCTTTGCGTTGGGTGCAGCCCTACATCGAGCGTTCCACCGAGATGCACGCCGAGATGGATTATGCGCCTATTTGGGTGTATATGTACGAAAGCGTGGTACATTCTGGTGATATGGATATATCATCGCAATACCCGGTTATGGTGGAAGGTCGTTATCTGATGGATACCACGCCATGCCCGCGCTATGATGCCCCAAGTCTGCATATGTCTGAAACGCTTTACCTTTACGGGGCAGGGCGTGAGAAAAGAATTTACGCTATACCACCCTATACCAGAGTAGAGCCGCTGGAATTTGAGGACTTTCCTTTCCGAACAGAACACAAACCGGAGCAATCCTGCGAAAAGTGCGGCAATTCTAACACTTATCTAACTCGCCATTATATAGAAGGTAAACATGGCGGAGAGGGTCGCTGGGCTTTCTTTTGTTCGGATACCAGCTACTGCCAAAAACAAATATTAATAAAAACAGGCAAAAAAGCAGAAAAGGTGTCCGGTGAGTGACAATAAAATAGTTCAAAACAAAAAATGGGTTCTTCGCGCTGATAATCTAACCCGGCGCTACGGGTCGGGCTGTGCCTATTGCTCAACTATAACCGGTCCCGACCATGATACCAACCAATGCCAGATTTGTAACACGGTAATAGCCTGCTCCGGAATTAGCTTTGAGCTTGGCGAAGGCGAAACGTTGGGTATCGTTGGAGAGAGTGGTAGCGGTAAATCTACTGTGATGCAACTTGTGAACCTTAGCGTTCCTGCGGACGAAGGTGAACTCTGGTATCGCCAATCTGGTGAATACGACAAAGAGCCATTAAACCTACTAACTCTGGACAAGTTTAAGCGACGAACCTTCCGCAACCAGCAACTCGGCATTGTTCACCAACGCCCGGAATTGGGTCTAAACATGAACTTTACGGTAGGCGGTAATGTGGCGGAAAAACTGCTAATGGCAGGGTGGCGTAATGTGGGAAATATTCGCCAAAGGGCAAGCCAGTTGATGGAATTAACCGAGTTGCCCCCTACCCGGTTGGATGATGACCCACATACTTTCAGTGGCGGTATGCTCCAAAGAGTGCAAATTTCAAAAGCTCTATCCAGCAATCCATCAGTGTTACTGCTAGACGAGGTAACTACCGGTCTGGACTTATCGGTACAGGCAAGGGTGCTAGACTTGATTAAACGCCTCCAGTGGGAATTGAAAATTGCTATGTTGGTGGTTTCGCACGACCTGGGGGTTATCAAGCAACTGGCAACCCGAACTTTGGTGTTGAAGAATGGGCAAATTGTAGAGCATGGCTTGACCGATCAGATTTTGGAAGACCCGCAGCACCCTTACACCCAGTTACTGGTGTCTTCGACTCTGTAAAAATGAGCGTAACAAGAACACGCTCTTACTTATAATAAGGAGAGCGATTCAGCTTTGGAAGGAAAAATGCAGAAAACTGACACAGCCCTGCCGATTCTGGAAGTGCGGGGGCTAAACAAATATTTCCAGCTTCATTTACTAGATGGGCGCGTAATTCGTCCGGTTATTGATGTTTCTTTTACCGCTAAGAGTGGCAGTATTCTTCTGATTAGCGGTAAGAGCGGTGCAGGTAAAACCAGTATTTTGAAATGTATTTACCGCACATATTTGGCGAATGGCGGGGAAATCTGGTACAACTCACTAAGTCAGGGACGGGTGGACATCGCCTCAATTGATGAAGCTGAGGTTCTTCGCTTGCGTGAAATCGAGATTGGTTATTGCTCACAGTTCCTGAAGGTTTTGCCTCGGGTAGCGGCGCTCGATGTGGTAGCCGAACCTCTGGTACGGAGAGGAATGGCTTTTGGAGAAGCCCGCCTTGAGGCTGGGCGTTGGTTAGCTCGTTTGGGTTTGGATGAAAGCCGCTGGCAAGCCTTCCCCATTACTTTTAGCGGCGGAGAGCAGCAACGTTTAAACCTTGCCAGAGCCTTTATCGCCTCCCCTAGATTATTGCTACTGGACGAGCCAACCGCAAGTTTGGATATTCATTCCAAGTCTATTGTGCTGGAAATGATTAATGAGACCAAAGCATCGGGAGTTGCCATTGTGGTAGTTTCTCACGACACTTCTGCGTTGGCTTCGTTAGCAGATGAAACTTACTGGTTATCAGATAATTGATACCACTATCTTGGAATTGGAAGGTTATTCATTAATGAAAAGAACTCTGATTAAAAATGCCAGCTTGATTTTACCGGATCGCCTTATAGAAGGAGGCTGGTTATTAATAGAAGGAGCTAAAATTGCCGGGTTGGGGGATAGTAGCAATTGTCCTTCCAGTGAGCTTGTTCAAATTGATGCCGGCGGGGATTTTCTCATGCCGGGAATGATTGATTTGCATTGCGACTCTATTGAGAAACTGGTTGAGCCTCGCCCCGATGTCCATTTTGAACCGCATTTGGCGTTGATAGAAAACGACCGTCGGATGGCGGGCTGTGGTATTACCACCGAATTTCACGCTGTTTCGCTGGATGATAATGAATTCGGGGTGCGCTCGGTTAATTTTATACAGGATTTTATTCATGCAATCAAAAGTGAATCTAACACCTTGGTGCGACATGAAATTCACGCTCGGCTGGAAGTTACCAGTAAAAACGGTTATGAAATAATCTCTCAGCTAATTACCGGAAATGAAGTAAGCCTAGTTTCTTTGATGGATCATACCCCCGGACA
This sequence comes from Candidatus Chlorohelix sp., assembly GCF_037138995.1. Taxonomy (NCBI): domain Bacteria; kingdom Bacillati; phylum Chloroflexota; class Chloroflexia; order Candidatus Chloroheliales; family Candidatus Chloroheliaceae; genus Candidatus Chlorohelix; species Candidatus Chlorohelix sp. Next base: position 18,829 of record NZ_JBAXHI010000049.1, read on the forward strand.
AGGACAATACACCAGCGAGGAATCGTATCGGTCTTATCTGAGGCGCACTATCCATATTAGTGAGCAGGAAATTGATGCAGTGCTGGCGTTAAAAAAAGGTCAGGAAACTGAAATACCAACCCGCATCGAAAATGTAACCCGCTTGGCATGCGAAGCCGGCATCGCTATCGCAAGTCACGATGATGACTCTCCAGAAAAAGTTGCACAATTGAGCGCATTGGGTGTCACTATCAGCGAATTTCCCACTACAATGGAATCAGCAAGGAAAGCGCATGAACTGGGGTTAGCTGTGTGTCTTGGAGCGCCAAATGTAGTGCGCGGAAAGTCCAGCGGGGGCAATTTACGAGCCATTGAGGCGATAGAGGCGGGCGTATGTGATGTGCTTTGTGCGGATTATTACCCTTCGGCAATGCTTGCCGCTGTATTTAAATTAGTCAGTCAGCACATAATAAGTCTGCATGAAGCAGTTCGTCTGGTAACAATAAATCCTGCCAGAGCGGTAGGGTTTGGCGCAGCATTGGGTACTTTGGAAGAAGGTAAACTGGCTGATTTGATTCTGATTAAGTATGATCGCCATCCTAGGGTGAGGAGATTATTTGTATCTGGCAAGGAACGCCTTGTGCATGAGTAAATCTAGCGATGGTTTAACCTGCTCGGTAGCTCTAACTTCCAGAAACCAGCATTTTAACCAACTCAATGGATTAATTAACAACCCTTTAAAATCTTCTTAATTCTTATTTAAAGTGTTAATAGTAGCTTATTATAGTAACTATTATAGTTTTTGCCTTCAAGCAGATAGGAATATTTACCCGGAAAACATTATTTGAGAAAGGGTGACAACAATGCGTTTTGTTGTGCTGGGTGATTTGCACTATTCAGTTTACAAAACCAATTCACTATGCCAAATTCGCGAAGAGTATTATGAGAATTTATTTTACAGCGTGTTGGAACAAAAACCGGATGCTGTTTTTGCTATCGGCGATACTGTAGATAATGGTTTTCCGGAAGAGTTTGAAGGTTTACATGCTTGCGCTCGCCGGGTGGGTCTGAATTTCTATACCGTAAACGGTAACCATGACCTGCTTGAACTTCCAAGAGAGGAAATAGCGCGTTGGACAGGTAACCGCCAATCCTACTTTACCCTTTCATTTGACCCAGTTACAGGTATTGCCAACCCCTCCAATAACCGATTTTCAAATCTTGTTGTTCTGGATACGGTCAAGGAAAAATCCCCAAAAGATCACGGAGGATTTGTCTGGTCTGAGCAGATAGAGTGGCTGAAAAAGCAAATTGAAACAAGTGAGAATAATCCAATTTTTGTTTTCGGTCATCACCCCCTTAAAAGTGAAACTCTATATTCCAGTTTCAGAATGCTGAAAATAGATAATAGTCACGAGATAAAACAGGTCTTTTTGAAAAAACAGACTGGGCAAGGTTTTTATTTTTGTGGGCATAACCACGCCAATAGCATTAACAGGCGGGGAAATTGGTCATTTATTCAGACTGCTGCGCCACTACGAACCAATGATTTCCGAATCATTGATTATACTCCTGACCAAGTAAGCCTCACTACCGTAGAAGTAAAAAACAAGAACCAGCAAAACTTGGCAAAGCAATTAACCAAAGCTTTGGGTGATTTTCTCATGCTTCCATCCAGAGGATTTGATGCAGACCGTCATTTAACCATCTCTCTAGCGTCTCAGGAAAAATCGGGGGCAGAATTGCTGCCAGATGATTATTACAAAAGAGTTAGGGAAAGAGTAGCCTAAAGTCGAAAAGAGGTTCCTGATTGCAGTCCTTCAATAATAAAAAGGTCATGGTTGTTAGCGAGTCTCTTGGTCCCATAAATGGAGTGACTCGGGCAACTGGATATTTGCTAGATTACCTGCTCGACCAAGGAATCGAAACTGCCGTACTTGCGCCTAACTTATGTGGACCGAACCAAGTAGATAATTGGCAGGGGCGTTTGCCTGTAATTCGTCTCAACGGTTATCCGCTTGTATTTAATCCAGAATTAGCTGTGGTTAAACCATTTCGAATGAGCAAGGTTTTTAATTCAACCTTTACCCCGGATGTAATCTACATGGCAAGCCCTGCTAGTACCGGGTTTCAGGTTTGGTGGCAGTTAAGAAAGAGTGGCATACCTCTGGTAGCAAATTTCCAGACTGACCTAGCTTATTACGCCCGATTGATGTTGCCAAAACCAATCGGTAAACTGGCTAGTTGGGGGCTTGATCGGCTTACAAGCCATACTTTTCGGCATCCTTCGATAAAAACTGTGCTTGCGCCATCCCACAACAGCGAGAAATACCTAATAGATTTGGGAATACCTTCAGAAAAAATCCGGCTAGTTGGCAGAGGGGTTGATTCCAATTTCTTCAACAATTCTAAACGAAACTCGCAGTTGCGGCAGAAACTGGCGCCAAACGGAGAGTTATTGCTCTTGTGTGTATCTCGCTTAAGCTTGGAGAAAGGATTTGAGTTTCTAGCTGAGGCATACGAGGAAATCTTGCGCCGGTCATTGAATGCTCAATCGTTGCCACCTTTAAAACTGGTCATAACAGGCGGGAATGCCAATCCAAATATAGAGAGGAGTATTAAGGGTTATTTCCAATCGAAGCATCTGAATGTGCATTTTACCGGTCCCCTGAGCGGTGAACCGCTGGCTGAAATATTTGCTTCGGCTGATCTTTTTTTATTTCCTTCTTTAACTGAAACTTACGGTCAGGTAATTCAGGAAGCAATGGCAAGTGGTTTGCCAGTAATTGCTAGAAGCGAGGGCGGTCCTGTTGACCTAGTTATTCATGGCAAAACCGGTTTCTTGTCAGACCCACACAGTAAGACAGAATTTGTTGAATATGCTCTGGAGCTAATAAAAGATCATAACCTCCGGCGCAACTTTGGACATACTGCTCGCACTCTGATCGAAAGTAGAAGTTGGGATACCATTAACTATCAAATTGCACAAATATTGGAAGAAGCCCTACTCCAAAAAGAGGAAGTTAAAACACTGCTGTGATGAAGGCTTGTTAAATCCGAATTATGACTTTATTAATGATTGGTCAGTGTAGAGAAATATAACCCAAGCATTTCGTCAACCTTATTCCACTAATAGCATCTCTAAATTAGAAACACTCCAGCCTTCAAACCTGAGTTGTTCAGCCTGCGAGTTGTAGATTGCCACTGCAATATTAAATATGCCTTTCTGCTCTACTGATAGCTTTAAGGCTTTTTGACGCAATTCGATTAAATGCGTTTTTTGATTTAGCATTTTTAGCATAGTTCGGTTAAGGTTTTCTACCGCTTCTGGGGTAAAGGGTTGCTGTATAGCCTGCAAAATATCTTTCGCTTCATGAGGTTTTTGCATACCGGATAATTTTCTCCTTCAGCCTATAAATCCTAAAATCACTGGGGGGTGGTCAAGCAGTAAAACGAATTGAAAGGGTGCTGCACCCGGCGAACAGTACAATTACTAATGGAAGTCTAATCGTCGCAATGTTAACCGCCAGCCTAACGAGTTTGGCGGTTTTTTTTGTGAGAAGATACTTGCAGCCAGAAGCAATCTGGGGGGAGCAGTTGTGCAATCGCGTCCGTTAATCCACAAGCGCATAGTTGAGATAAAAAGACAGGGCGTAGTGGTTTACTTTAAGGCTTTATGGTGGTAAAGTATCTACATAACATGCTGCCAGTGTTTGAAGCGGCATGTGCAGGGTTCAAGACATAAATTCCCGCAAAGACGTTACATTACTGAGTAAAGTGGAATTTTAATAGGGGTGCAACAAACCGGCTAAGTAAGGTCGGTTGTGCCATAGAGTAAGCAGAAACGGTGAAAGTTTTGGGCTTATTTTGGGTTGCCCGTTCTAGCGTCACCCGTCTGTTTGCGGCGTTACTCTATATGGCTGTGCAACAAAATTCCTCTGGAATTCGTGTCGCACTTTGTCGTACCGATGGGAATATATATAGAGGATAAAACTTCAACTGCTCATTTGTTTGCCAGCAATCAAAAAGAAATTGTTGGGTAGATGTTTCAATGCAGGGCAAATAGAATACAAATGTGTTGGTGAGGTTTTCGTAGTTGAACAAGAATTGGCGCGTAAAGTTGAGAGGGGGAAGAACATGAAGCTTGATTCGCTTCCAATTGGAGACGATTTCCAACTTGGGGATGCAAGAGATTTGATGAGAGGCGGCAGAAACAAAGAGGCATTACCTTTGCTGTACGAACTTGCCGCTCGTCATCCTGACAATCAGGAAATCAGGGGGTTGATTGAAAGGTGTCTGGGCAAACAACCACCAGTAGAACCTACCCCTGCTCCTGCGCCGGCACCTCAAATTATTGTGGTACAAGCGCCTCCCGCCCCACCGCCAATATACTACCAAGTTCCGGTAGGTAGGCAAAGAAAGACGGTTAGTTACGAAGGGCAACTATTCATATTGCGGTTGGCGTATCTGGTTGTGATGGGCTTCTGGGTTGGCGGTCTCTGGGCTTTCGTGGGCATGGCGCTGTATTTGATACCCGCAACCAAAAAGTTTGGGACCAAAATGCTCAACCTGACATTACTACCGTTGTTCCTCAAGTTAAACCGAGAGAAGGGCTTGGATGGCGCTCCCCCTACTTGGACGCTAGTGGTGGGCGGCTTCACCTCATGTATAGTTTTTCTGTGGCTGATTGGTACGCTATTCGGTACAGCTACACCTACCAAAAACAGACCCCTTCCGACCCCAACGCCAGTGTCTGTCATCATGGATGCTTCCTATCCAACAGTAATGGATACATTTGTTTCCTTTACACAAGATTTGAAGCGTATTTCAACTGAGAGCAGGGACGCAGAAAATTCAATAATAGCTGAACCAAACCAAGAAAGGTAGAAAAAGTATGCTTGTTAAATGTTCGGTATGTGGTGGAATTATACGTCAATTTCAGGCATCACAACATGAGAGAATCTGCTTGGAACAGATTAAGGAGAAAAACCCGCGAGGCAAGGCAAACTCAGCAAATTCCTTTAACAACCTGGCTTTACAAGACCAACCCGTGAACTTGGATCCAAATGAAAGGGTAAGAGAAAATATAAGGTATAACGGTATAACCCAAATTCCGTTTTACGCTAGGGAAACCGGCCGATGGGGTTCCTCAACTTTGGAGGACGATTACAGTGATGATTTCGATGCTGACTCCAGTATTTCACTGGATAAACTCTTTTACGGTGGGTAACTTGCTGTTCTGAGACTTTCTAAGAAGATAATCCGTAGATAGATCAGCGATATTACCGACCTGTCTCTGGTAAGTTGAACGGCATCAGTTTAACAAGATAATTTTAGAGCGTTTCTTAAAACTAGAGAAGTGGCAAAGTTGAAATAAAAAAGAATAA
>NZ_JBAXHI010000050.1:0-23390 GCF_037138995.1 Candidatus Chlorohelix sp.
TCAGATTGGTTACAATAAACCATTTCTCGGCACGATAGAACCACCACAAAACCTCAATTAGGTAGTGGATTAGCTCCGATTGGAAAGTGCTTTCGCCCATTAAGTCCTTTTGTGTGGGGTGCGTATCATAGTAGTATTCCAGCTTTGCAGGGCTAATATCTTGTTTGCGTAGCGCCATATTCCTTGTACCTCTCAGTTCAATTTCACCCGTTACTACGGCAATCTCATGTTAGCACACCTCGTCAAAGGGCGACAATCTCAGGTCGGGTTGGTCAGGGCTGTTCCAAGAAACGTTTTTAGGGTAATAATCTGCTGCACCCGCTGGAGAGGAGGGAAAGAGGATTGAGTTCAAGGGTACACCCCTTGCGACCCCGTCAGACTGCCTGTGACCCGTAGGGTTACACCCCCTTTCCGCCCTTGCAACCGCCCTGATAGCACGCGCACCTATATTAAATGCCTAAAAGCTGCCTTTATGTTAAAATACTGTGGTTAAGCTTATTTAATGACTGAAGGAATATTGCTGTGTTCAATTTTTTCCGACGTAAGAAACAAGAAGAAGCCGAGATTCAGGAACGCACCCGCGAAGCGCTCGAAAAAACCAGAACGAGCGGGGGAGGGTTTCTCTCGCGTCTTTTCGAGCTTGACGATATAACCGACCAGTTCTGGGAAGACCTCAAGGAAACCTTGATTAAAGCCGACCTAGGCTATAATCTGACCGAGAAGCTTATCCAGCAGTCGCAAAAGCGCACCCTCGATGAGGATACCACTCGCAGTAAAGATGTAGAGCGGATTTTTCGGGGTGAGATGGTGAGGACGCTGGAAGAGGCGCAAAACAAGGCGCAAGCCAGTGTATTGGCAAATGCGGAGAAAGAGAAGCAACGCCGCGAGATAGAACGCCGCAACGCCGAGATGGAGCGCCGCCGCAAAGATAAGGTGCAGGTGAAAAAGGGTACTTTTCAATCACCGGATGCGCCTCCTGCTGCCGCTGTTATACCAAGCGCAGGGGTTGGGGCGCAAGGTGAGAAACGCCCTTACGTCATTATGGTGGTGGGCGTAAACGGAAGCGGCAAGACTACCTCGATTGCTAAACTGGCGCAATACTACCGCAACGGGGGCGGTTCGGTGGTGTTAGGCGCAGCCGATACCTTCCGGGCAGGGGCGATTGACCAGCTAAAAATCTGGGGTGGACGGGTAGGTGTGCCGGTTATTGCGCGGGCGGAAGGTTCTGACCCTGCTTCGGTAGCCTTCGATACGGTAAAATATGCCAACGATAATGGCACAGATATTGTAATTATTGATACCGCCGGGCGTTTGCAAACCAATTTTAACCTGATGGAAGAAATGAAGCGGGTAGAGCGCGTTATCGAGAAAGCGCAACCGGGTGCGCCCCACGAAATCGTGCTGGTGCTAGATGCGGTGACCGGGCAAAATGGCTTGAGCCAAGCAAAGCATTTTTCCAATGCGGTTGGAATTGATGGCGTAATTCTGACTAAACTGGATGGAACGGCAAAGGGTGGGGTAGCCTTCGCCATTGCCAATGATATGAAGATTCCGATTAAATATATCGGTACAGGGGAAAAAGTGGGCGATTTCGCCGAGTTTGAAGCGCTCGCTTATGTGAACGCGCTTTTTGAAAAATAAGCTAGTCTTGCTGCGGAAACTAAAATCTGCATGACGGAGTGAAAAATGTTCGATACACTGAGCGATAAATTAGAGGGCGTATTTAGAGGGCTGACCGGACGCGGTTCTATTTCGCCTGAAGACATCAAAAAGGCGATGAATGAGGTAGAACGCGCTCTCATCGAAGCGGACGTAAACTTGCGGGTCACCCGCTCCTTTATTGCTGCTATCGAAGAAGAGGCGGTAGGCGAGAAGGTTCTTAAAGGCTTAAATCCGGGTCAGCAAGTCGTCAAAATTGTAAATGACAAACTGATTGAGGTTTTAGGCGGTGAGAACGAAAAGCTTATAACTTCACCACAAGCTCCTACTATTATTATGATGGTAGGCTTACAGGGTAGTGGTAAAACTACCCATGTGGCAAAGCTGGCGCGTATGTTGCGAAAGGGTGGCAAACGCCCCTTGATGGTAGCTTGCGATACCCAACGCCCCGCCGCTGTTGACCAGCTTCAAACGCTTGGTAAGCAACTAAATATACCCGTTTATAGCGAAGGTACTGAACCGCGCCCGCCTGAAATCGCCAAGCGTGCGCTTGATGCTGCCCGCAAGGGTGGTAATGATGTGATTATTCTTGATACCGCCGGACGTTTGCAGATTGATGATGCCCTGATGACCGAATTGGAAGAAGTAAAGGGCAATACCAAACCGCACGAAATCCTACTGGTAGTGGATGCTATGACCGGGCAAGAATCGGTTAATGTGGCGGAGGAATTTAATCGCCGCGTAGGCTTGACCGGTGTTATCCTTACCAAAATGGACGGTGATGCACGCGGCGGCGCGGCTCTTTCGGTAAGAGCGGTTACGGGCGTACCTATCAAGTTTATGGGTACGGGCGAAAAAACCGATGCCATCGAGCCTTTCTATCCAGACCGTATTGCCAGCCGTATTCTCGGCATGGGCGACATTCTGACCCTGATTGAGAAGGCGCAGCAGCAATTTGACGAAGCAGAAGCCCAAAAACTTCAGGAGAAGATGAAGAAGGGCAGCTTTGACCTCGAAGATTTTGTTGACCAACTGCGTAAAATTCGTAAAATGGGTTCTTTGAGCGGCTTGCTAGGCTTGTTACCCGGTGTTGGCAAGCAGATGAAAGAATTGCGGAATGCGTTGGAAACACCCGAAGCTGAACGCGAACTAAGCCGCACTGAAGCCATCGTTATGTCCATGACTAAAAATGAGCGGCATAACCCTGATTTAATTGATTCTAGCCGCCGAAAGCGTATTGCCAAAGGTAGCGGTGTGCAGGTATCGGATGTCAACAACTTGTTGCAACAGTTCCGAACTATGCGCCAGATGATGCGAAGCATGGGTAAAGGCGAAATGCCAAACATGGGTGCGCTTATGGGCGGCGGAGGTGGCGCTGGCGGCGGTTTTGGTGGCGTAAACTCGCGCAAGAGCAATCAACCCAAGCAGGTTGACCCGTTGGCTGCTTACAAGAGTGGAAAACCCGGTGGTCCACGCCCTACTAAAAAGAAGAAATAAACTTTTGCAAAGTGCTTGTATTTCAGGCAAGGGGCTTAAACCCCTTGTCTCTACAGCGAGAGAGGTAATAGACGTTGACCGCGACTGATAGTAATATGACTCCGGTGACTGAGTGGGTTTCTGTAGATCAGGTAGTGGCTGAATTGAGTAACCGTCGTTATGTGATTGAGCGAAGCCTTGCTACTGCGTTATTTCTTGCTTTGAAATTAGGGAAACCGCTATTGCTGGAAGGCGAAGCGGGAGTTGGTAAAACTGAGGTTGCTAAAGTCCTTACCGAAGCGATGGGAGCGCGTTTGATACGTCTCCAATGCTATGAAGGTTTGGATGTGAATAGCGCGGTGTATGAGTGGAACTATTCTCGGCAAATGCTGCATATCCGCATGCTGGAACTGGAAGCAGACGAAACCTTACGCAAGGAAGGCGCTAAAGAGCTTTTCAGCGAGGAGTTTTTGATAAAACGCCCCTTGTTACAAGCCTTGGAGAGTGTAGATGGTAAGCCCACCGTCTTATTGATAGATGAGCTAGACCGCGCTGATGAAGAATTTGAAGCATTTTTGCTGGAAATTCTCTCCGATTTTCAGGTAACAGTACCGGAAATAGGCACTATTAAAGCGGAACGCCCTCCCGTGGTGATTATTACTAGCAACCGCACTCGTGAAATTCATGATGCTTTGAAACGCCGTTGCTTGTATCATTGGATTGATTACCCCTCTCTCGAAAAAGAATACCGAATTTTGCTGGCGAAAGTGCCGAATGCCCCCGAAACGCTGGCGGAACAGGTAGTTTCATTTGTTCAAGAGTTGCGAAAAATCGAATTGTACAAACTACCGGGAGTGGCGGAAACGTTGGATTGGGCAACCGCGCTCACCGCTTTGGATCAGCGTGACCTTGAGGAGAAGGTGGTTGAGGAAACCCTTGGCGTTATCCTGAAATACCAAGAAGATGTGGACAAGCTCAAGGGCGAGAAAGTACGCGCTCTGGTGCAACGGGCAAAACAGACTCGCAAGTAAACGCGGACGAGCTTATCGTTCGGTTAGTGCGAACCGTCAATATTATGAACGGGGATAACATAGCATGCGAGCCAAGAGAAAAGCCGAGAGAGAACATCATCTCAGAGATGTAACGCATAAAGTTGAAGCGATTACCGAGAGTGGCGCTATTCCATCATCGCTTATGCAAGGCTTAAAAGGAATAGATGAAGGCAATATCCCTTTGTTGATTCCACGCTTGCTGGAGCATTTCCTGACCGAACAGGGTATTTACAGATCGAGCATGACACCGTTAGAAGCGTGGCTAGCGTTGAAAGTTTACCACGATAGTAAGCAAAAACAAGGGGCTTAAGCTCAAGGTTATAGATGCTGAACGATGAAGTAAGACAATTTAGAGCGCAGTATGTCAATAGGGGTCATGGACACCTTTTTCATAATTTGCTACTTTTCTGTAGAATTTTGCGCGAAATGGGTCTGGATGTAAACCCCACTCGTACCATTGATTTGCTGCGTAGCCTTCAGTTTATCAACCTGAAGAATAAACAGGATTTTTACGAGGCGGGCAAAGCGATTATGCTACGCCATAACGATGAGCAGCCGATTTATGATTACGTTTTTCAGATGTTTTGGCGCAAGTGGCCCACCAAAGAAGAGCTTGAAAACCCCCTGAACGATTTGCCGCCCGAATATTGGGGCGATAAAAAAGAGCCAAAGCAACTTCCAAAGAATCCAAACCCTGAACGGGAAGATGCCAATAAAAATAAAGAAGGGCAGGAAATCGATCAGGGTAAAATGAGTCGCAAAGTCAGCGAAGATGAAGCGGACGAAAACGCGCCTGAAGATGAGCAACTGCTGGATAGAGAGCAAACTTACAGCGCCAGTGAAATTCTTCAGTCGAAAGATTTTCAGGATTTTTCGCAAGAAGAGTTGCAGGAAGCCAAACGACTTTTGAGCGAATTGCGCTGGAATCTCAGTTTGCGGGTGTGCCGCCGCTATGCTCCCTCACGCAATGGAAATCGCTTTGACGGGCGGCGCACCGTTCGCAAAGCTTTGCGCTTTGGGGGGGTGCCACTTGAACTGGCACGCAAAGAACGCAAGCAAAAACCGCGCCAACTGGTTTTAATCTGTGACGTTAGCGGCTCAATGGATTTGTATTCGCGTTTGTTGCTCCAGTTCATGCACTCGCTGGAAAATGGCTTGCGCTATGTGGAAACCTTCGTTTTTGGCACACGCTTGACCCGCATTACCCACGAATTACGCAACAAAAATGTGGATGAAGCTTTGCTGAACGTTTCAAAAGTGGTCAAGGATTGGGCGGGTGGCACTAAAATCGGTGAGTCGCTGGAAACGTTTAATGTGCATTGGGCGAGGCGGGTATTAGGACACGGCGCAATCGTGATAATTATCAGTGATGGATGGGACAGAGGCGGTGTGGACATCTTGCGCCGGGAAATGGCACGCTTGCAACGCTTGAGCTATCGCTTAATTTGGCTAAATCCCCTATTGGGTTTGCCGGATTACCAACCGCTAACGGTGGGCATCCAAGCAGCTTTAGACTATGTGGATGATTTCCTACCTGCCCATAATTTCAAAAGCATGCGTGAACTGGGTATGTTGCTGGAGAGCCTTTCTACCGCGCAACGTCCTGAACGCAAACAACATTTCGCCAAGCCTTTACCGGCAAAACGTTAGGGATTCTAAAATGTATTCAACCGAGATAATTTTGGAGCAACGCACACGCGCCCTGAGTGAAATCAACCTTAGCGGTTTTGGGCAACGCCATCAAGGAAAAGTGCGCGATTTCTACAGCTTGCCGGACAGCCGCCGTTTGCTGGTGACAACTGATCGCCAATCGGCTTTTGACCGGATTCTGGGGCAAATCCCTTTCAAGGGTCAGGTATTAAATCAGTTAAGCCAATTCTGGTTTGAGGAAAGTAGCGATATTTTGCCAAATCACATGCTGTCCGTACCCGACCCGAATGTGATGTTGGCGCGAGAAGCGCAAATGTTCCCTGTGGAAATTGTGGTGCGCGGTTATATGACGGGTGTAACCGATACCAGTATCTGGACGATGTACCAGAAAGGTTTGCGCCAAATGTACGGCTACAATTTCAAGGAGGGCATGCACAAAAACCAACCCTTAGCCACTCCAATAATAACCCCCACTACCCATGCGGAATTGGGCGGACATGATAAACCGCTTTCCCGCACTGAAATTATCGAATCTGGATTGGTGGCAAAAGAAATATACAGCCAAATTGAAGAAAAAGCGCTGGCATTATTCGCTCGTGGGCAAGAACTTTGTGGCAAAGGTGGCTTGATTCTGGTAGATACCAAGTATGAATTTGGCTTGATTGATGGTCAGGTAGCCATTACCGATGAGGTGCATACCCCCGATAGCTCGCGCTTCTGGATTGCGGACACTTACGAGTCGCGTTTTGGGCAAGGACAAGAGCCGGAAAACTTTGATAAAGAGCTTTTACGACTGTGGATGCGTAGTAAAGGTTTTGGGGGTGATGGTGTGCCTCCCGCACTGGACGATGATATTATCGCTCGTTTGAGCCAGCGTTATATCGGTTGCTACGAGCGGATTACCGGACGCGAATTTGAAAGCGACCTGACACAGCCTGTAGCCGAACGTATCAAGGCTAATCTAGAAAGGCTGGCGTTTAGGTGAGATTTATAAAACGACAGGGGGTTGCCTGTGACTAAGCGCGTAAAAATAGCCGCGCTCATCGGAAATGGCGGACGCTTGAACGCCATCTGGGAAGGCACGCAAGAAGCGGATTCGCTGGCAGAATTGGCGGCAGTTATCACTTTCAAGAAAAACTCGCCGGGGGCGCTGTGGGCTAGAACGCAAAATATTCCGACTTATACTGTGAGGTGGCCCGAATTCAGAGATGCGGGCAAGCAAAGGGCTGATTATGACCTTTATATTGCCGAATTGCTTAAAGGTTGTGGCGTAGAACTGGTAGCTATTGCCGGGTGGGGCTTAATGCTTACCAGAGAATTTCTGAGCGAGTTTCCGAATAGAATTATTAATGTGCATCCTGCCCTTTTGTCTGATACACTTGAGGCATCTATTCGCACTCATAGCGGAGTTTCGATTCCGGTATTTCGGGGCAATCACGCGCTGGAGTTGGCATTGGCAGCAGGGGTAGAAACAACCGGCTGCACCGTCCATTATGTCACCGAAGAAATGGACTGTGGACCTGTCATTTTGAGGCGTGAAGTAGCGATTCGCGGCAATGATGCTCTTGAAACTCTGTCAGATCGCGTACACCTTGCCGAAGATGCAATTTTACCACAGGCTATTAATATCGCTTGTGCGCGGATTCTGGGTGCTAAAAACCAATCCAGCGCATTGGATTAAAACCAGATTCTTCAAATTTTATTGTAAAAGTTATACTATATTTCTTGCATAATCTCTCCAGATAGTTTCTGAATCCAGATACCTTTTAATTATGACTGCATCTTCGTTCTCACTCCAACGTTTTAATTAGTAAGTTGCCCTTGTTGGCTTAGCCGATTACCGGGAATAATCCAGTTTTAAGTATTTAATTATCCAGTAAATTCAATAATGATGTGAGTTTAGCCATAGCTATAAGGCATACTACTTGATATTATTAATATTCATTATTTGTTAGATTCATTGTAGAGCAAGTGACGGGTTTAAATGCCAAGAGTCGGTGATTATCATATATGTATAACTGGGCTAGATGACGATTTTTACCCTTCAATTGAAAAATCAGTTGAACTGATAGATTTCCTCGACTTTAGTATGTATCTTGATGGTCCGGATAATGATACTTCAGCTTTTGTGCGTATTCCTTACCGGGATACTAAGCAATGGTCTGAGTATTTGCGTGTAAATCCTGAACATCACGTCAAGCGTTTGTGCCGTCGCTATGTTTATTTAATCCATTCTCCTATTGCATTAGACCAACCGTATAAACATTACAATGATTTACTTCAAATCATTGAAGGCATTACCCCCCGCGATGCCGGATTTATTGCCTCACTGGGTAAAGGTACTAGACGATTACTTGATGTTTTACATTGCCCAATTCCCGGTGAAAATCGCCATTGGATTCAGCAGGTAACAGTTCACCTAATTCGAGGATACCATCCGGTTTGGCACAGGGTCTGGAACTCGGATGAGGGGCGCAAAGAGTGGGAACTATCGGCTGTAAAGGGTTTTAACCTGATGCTGGTTTGTAAACTTGACCCTCGTGTAGATGTATTTACCCTCGAAGAGTACCTAGAAATGCTGCGCCTTAAACATGAATTTCGCGAGTTTTTGGTTAAAATCGGCAAAACTATAGGTTATCTTGATTTTGAATTACTGGGAGAGGTTTCAAATTAGGTGGATTTAATCCAACCGGACTATAAGGCAATTGCCTTTCAATTAATCCGAATTTCTGCTAGAGTACAACCCGGAGAGGCAGTTACAATTCTGGGACGCGCCGATAGCCTAGATTTTTGTGAGGCTTTGGAATTGGAATGCCGGAGAGTTGGGGCAATGCCGTTTGTGGTAGTAGGCAGCGATTCGGCGTTACTCGCCGCGCTTTCTGACCCTGATGTTACACTGGAACAACTTGCTACTCCAAGCCCACCGCTTTTAGCCGCTTTAAAAGCTTCTAATCTGATTATTACGACCTTTTTTGAGCGTGCAAATCCTCTTGCTTTTCACCCACCGCGTATATTGCTTGAACGAATCGAAGCGCAATGCCGAAGCGAAGTAGCCCCTAGCGATATTATATTTGACGGCAAGCGGCGCTGGTTAGGCACAGAAGTACCTACCCCCGCCCAAGCTGAGGCTCTCGGCTGCCAGTGGAGAACTTTACATAATATTTTTTGGGGGGCTATGCAAGCCGATTATGTAGCAATCGGCTTACAGGCGGAGAAGGTGAAAGCGCGTCTAAGTGGGGCGCAGGAAATCAGGGTTGTAGCCGATAACGGCACTGATTTGATGCTCAAAATCGGAGAACGCCCGTTCGAATGTGATGACGGTATTATTTCAGAGCAGGATATTCAGGCTGGAGCTTTATATTTGAATATGCCTTCAGGTGAAGTGTGTTTTGCTCCTCTGGAATATTCGGCGCAGGGTAGAGTGATGGTAGAGGTGGCTTTCTGGCAGGGTAGAGCAGTGCGCGAACTGACGCTTGAATTTGAAAATGGTTTGGCAAGCGCGATTTCTGCCGTAGAAGGGCTGGAACTTTTTCGCGAGGTTGTTGCTGGAGGCGGTAAGGATGGGGCGCGGCTGGGCGAGTTTGGAATCGGTCTAAATCCTGCAATCGAGCGGGCGCTAGGTTTTACCCTTTTAGACGAAAAAATTTATGGGACAATCCATCTTGCTCTGGGTGAAAATCGCCCGTTGGGAGGTGCCAATAACAGCCCGATACATTGGGATTTGGTATTGCCAAAGGTTACAGTATTGGTAGATGGGCTTCCCTTGTTGCATGATGGCAAACTGCTGGTATAATCTTTGCCTACTATTGCTCAAAGAAACTATCAGGGGAAGTGATATTGGTTCATAAAAATTATAGAGGTTTATTATTTTTCGGGCTACTGGTTATGTTAGCAGGGTTGTTAGCGGCTTGTGGCGATGAATCTTCTACGGCTACTCTTACGGTTGCTGCCTCGCCAACTTCTGCTCCTACCGCTACAATTGTTTCTTCTACCGCAACGGCTACCGCGATTGTGCTGCCTACTATTACCCCATCGCCTTCGCCTACCGCAACGCAAGTTCCTCCAACTGCTACTCCTACTATCGCGCCAAGTCCAACCTCTGCGGCTCCGGTCAAGCCGATAGCCCAAAAGGCGCTGCTTGAGCCGATGAGTTGGGAATCTCAGAAGTGGAATAATTGCGGACCGGTTTCGGCGATGATGGTTTTGAGCTATTACGGTATAAAGAAAACTCAGGATGAGTGTGCTGCTGCGCTCAAGCCGGCAGAGGCTGATAAAAAGGTGCGACCTGCCGAACTGGTGGATTTCCTGACTACTAACGGGGTGAAGACTCTGATTGTGGAGAATGGGAGTCTTGATACTTTACGAAAACTGTTATCAAACGGGATTCCGGTTATCACGCAATCATGGCTAAAACCTGATGATGATATAGCACATTACCGGGTGATACGCGGTTTTGATACCACAAAGGGTACATTTATTGTAAATGACTCGATGTTTGAAAAGCCCTCGGTGTCGGTTGAAAATTCGCTAGAAGAGACTCTATGGAAAGCCTTTGACCACCGTTTCTTGCCAGTGTACACTGCCAAAAGTGAACCGCTTGTGAAGGCTATTCTAGGGGTAGATTTCGACAGTAAAACGAACCTGACCAACGCTCTAGCTGCTGCCGAGAGGTTTCTTGATAAGAACCCGCGCGATTTGGATGGGCTTCGCAACGCGGGCTACTTGAGAGCTACCTGCGGGAATTACGAAGGGGCGTTGCAAATTTGGGATAGGATAGTGGCGCTTGGTCCTTATGGGCGTTTCCTGTGGTATCAGATGTGGCCTCTGGAAAGCCTGAATAAGTTGGGGAAATACCAGCAGGCTTTGAAAATGACCGATGAAATATTGAAGCAAGCTCCGGTCTATTCTGAGGCGCGTTATGAGCGAGCGGTTGCTTTGGTAGCCTTGAACCGGAAAGATGAAGCTAAGAAAGAACTTAAGCTCTCATTGTTAGATGGATATTATCAGCCAAGCCGCGATTTACTGGATAAATTGGGAGGTTAGCGGTTCCAGGCGTTTTGTGTCGCTGGAATCCGACTCGAAAGCTGAGGAAATCGGGGAAATTGATTAGTTTGCGTTGGTATAATTTTGCTTATGGCGGTGGGCTGGCTTGGCAGTCACATTGTCTATGAATACAGGGTGGGGATAGGCTAAAACATTTCTCCTAATCAATCTGACTCTAACATTGTGCAAATTGCGGATTGTACAGGCTTTTAGCCGGTGCTATAATTATAGATGGTATATAAACTAGAAAAAGAAGGCTGGATAAATGCTTACTGTTGATAAAAACGCGCTTGAAATCGAATTTGACGTAATTATAGGCTTAGAAACCCATATTCAGCTAAGTACAGCCAGCAAGATGTTTTGTTCATGCAGCGCCGATTATGCCAACGCTGCTCCCAACAGCCATACTTGCCCTATTTGTCTTGGAATGCCGGGTGTATTGCCGGTAATAAATTCTAAAGCCATAGAATATATCGTAAGATTTGGCTTGGCGTTGAACTGCAATATTCCAGAATACAGCAAGTTTGACCGCAAGAATTATTTTTACCCTGATTTGGTAAAGGGCTATCAAATCAGCCAATTTGATTTGCCTGTCTGTATCAACGGTTGGGTTGATATTGTGGTAAACGGTGAGACAAAGCGAATAGGAATTACCCGCGTACATCAAGAAGAAGACACCGGTAAGTTGGTGCATATGGATACCACTGAAGGCGAAAACTACTCGCTGGTGGATTACAACCGTTGTGGTGTGCCTCTGATGGAATGTGTAAGCGAACCTGATATTCGCAGCGCCGAGGAAGCGCGTGAGTACCTAACTAAATTGCGCCAGATTGTGCGATGGCTTGGTATTGGCACTGGCAATATGGAAGAAGGGGCAATGCGTTGTGATGCCAATATTTCGATTATGCCCAAAGGTTCAAAGCATTGGGGTACTAAAGTCGAAATAAAGAATATGAATAGCATCAACAACGTGTATGAAGCTATCAAATTTGAGCTTAAGCGACAGGCGCATGAGTTAAAGTCAGGTCGTATAATTACGCAACACACGCGAGGTTGGGACGAAGAAACCGCCGAGACTGTTTTCCAACGCAGCAAGGAAAACAGCAATGATTACCGCTATTTCCCTGAACCGGATTTACCGCCTTTGCAACTGGCACACTCGTATATTGAAAATATACGCGCCAGCATGCCTGAAATGCCGGATGTGCGGGGCGAAAGGTTTATACGCGATTATAGCCTGAGTCCGTATGATGCCACTTTACTCACCAGCGACCGCAAGTTGGCAGATTGGTTTGAAGAGGCGTTGGGTGCGTCCAAAACAGCTTCCAGAGCCAAGCTCACCAGCAACTGGATTCTCAATGAGCTATTCGCTCGTTTGAAAGAAACCGGAACCGAACTGACTGAAACAAAAGTTAAGCCGTTTCAATTAGCTGATTTAATCGGTTTGGTAGAGCAAGGTACTATAAACAATAATTCTGCCAAGGTAGTTTTTGAAGAGATGTTTGCCACCGGAAAAGAAGCAGAGGCAATCGTCAAAGAGAAAAACCTTGCACAAATATCAGATGAGGGAACAATTACGGCAGTCGTGGGAGAGGTTATCCAGAATAACCCTAAAGCCGTAGCCGATTATAAAGCTGGCAACCCCAATACTCTGAATTTCCTTATCGGGCAAGTCATGAAAGCCACTCGCGGCACAGCTAATAAAGATGTGGTGCGGCGGCTATTAGAAG
Organism: Candidatus Chlorohelix sp.; assembly: GCF_037138995.1. Lineage (NCBI taxonomy): Bacteria > Bacillati > Chloroflexota > Chloroflexia > Candidatus Chloroheliales > Candidatus Chloroheliaceae > Candidatus Chlorohelix > Candidatus Chlorohelix sp. The sequence continues at coordinate 12,611 of NZ_JBAXHI010000050.1, forward strand.
ACAGATTAGCGTAGGGACATAATAACGCTGTACCACTGGGGCGCAACGTAGCGTTCTTACTAGTTCACACTCAATGGAGAGGTGAAATCTATGACTACTGAATATTCGGCGAAAGTACAAAACCCCTATGAGATAGCCAAAAAGCAATTAGAAATTGCGGCTGACTATCTCGGCTTGGAACTCGGTATTCGCAAGGTTTTGATGCACCCCGTCCGCGAACTGACGGTTAATTTTCCTGTACAAATGGATGACGGGAGCATCGAAGTTTTCACAGGTTTCCGAATCCAACATAACCTCGCTCGTGGTCCTGCAAAAGGCGGTATTCGCTATCACCCACAAGTTTCAATTGATGAAGTACGCGCCCTGTCTATGTGGATGACGTGGAAGTGTGCGATTGTCAATATTCCTTTTGGTGGGGCTAAGGGCGGCGTTATAGTGGATCCCAAGAAACTAAGCAAGCGGGAACTAGAACACCTCACCCGCCGCTATACCACCGAAATATCCCTGTTGATTGGACCTGACACCGACATTCCAGCCCCGGATGTCAATACTAACTCACAGACGATGGCATGGATTATGGATACTTATTCCATGCATAAAGGCTATAGCGTAACCGCCGTAGTTACCGGCAAGCCCCTGAATATCGGCGGTGCAGAAGGGCGCAACGAGGCAACGGCACGCGGCTGCCAGTATGTTATCCGTGAAGCCGCCAAATTGAAGGGTATGGATTTGGCTAAAGCCTCCGTTGTAGTGCAGGGCTTTGGTAATGCTGGGTCAATTGTAGCGCGTCTGCTTTCTGAAGATGGCGCAACTATAGCGGGAGTGAGTGACTCACAAGGCGGTATTTACAATCCAAAAGGGTTGGATGTACGCGCGGTGATGTCCTTTAAGGGCGAACATGGTACGGTGGTGGGTTTTCCCGGTGCAGAAGTAGTATCGAATGAAGCCTTGCTGGAACTGCCCTGTGACATACTGATACCGGCAGCTTTAGAAAATCAGCTAAACGGCGATAATGCCAAAAGGGTAAAGGCGAAAATTATTGCTGAAGCTGCCAATGGTCCCACTAATCCCGAAGCCGACAAGGTCTTTTTTGAACGAGGCATTATGGTATTGCCGGATGTTCTAGCGAATGCCGGTGGCGTAACGGTTAGTTACTTTGAGTGGGTTCAGGATTTGCAGAGCTTTTTCTGGACTGAAGCGGAAACCAACAATCGCTTGCAACAGATTATGGTACGCTCTTTCAATGATGTGCTACGGTTGGCTGATTTGCATAAGGTAGATATGCGTACTGCCGCGTACATTCTGGCAGTTGGTCGGGTGGCTGAAGCTACCAGAACGCGGGGAATTTACCCTTAGTCGGTCATGTATTTGGAAAGGGCATGGGTTAATTCCATGCCTGAATTTAAGGTTTTAGTTAATCCGTTATTGTCGGGTAACACCAATTATTTCATTGGGTTGCCCGGCATTTTTAATTCAAAAGGCAATGCAATCGGTCAATCTCAGCTTCATAGGGAATGGAGGGATACGCGCCTTTGCGTGTAACCGAAATTGCTCCGGCAGCGTTGGCAAAGCGCAATAGCTCCGGTACTGGCAAGCCACGCTGTAACCCTACTGCTAACGCGCCGGTAAAGGTATCTCCGGCAGCGGTGGTATCAACTGCTTTTACCTTGAAGCCCTCGCTATGTTCTACTCGTTCACTGGAAATCCACAACGCGCCTTTGCTACCCAACGTAATCACGATTGCTTCAAGGCTTGAGCCAACTTGCGTGAGAATGGAGCGTCCAGCCTCAATTTCTTCGCCTTCCTTGAAAATGGGCATTCCGAGTAGGGCTGCCATCTGAAGCGCTTCGTTTTCATTGACCATAAGTAAGCTAACTGCCTCGAAAAGCTCAACAGGTAGTGGCTCAATTGGTACGGGCGCTGCCGTTAAAAGCACTCTGCCTCCACCGCGCCGAACCAATTGAGCTGCTTTAGTGCAAGTCGCTATCGGGATTTCAAGTTGCAATAGCAACACCCCCGCGCTTGAGAGCAGTTCGGAGGCTGCCTCTATCTCTTTGGGCGTAACCTCGTTATTTGTACCCGGCACTACGATGATTTTGTTCGCGCCATCCTCGCCAACCCACACATTGGCGATTCCGGTGCTGTTTTCGCCTCTCGTTACGAACTGGCGCAAGATACCCTCTTGCTTCAAAGCCTCCTCAAGCCTGTCTCCAAAATCATCGCGCCCGACCTTACCGACAAAAGCCACCTGTCCACCCGCTCTACGGGCAGCAATTGCTTGATTAAAACCCTTGCCCCCTTCGTAAGTGGCAAAGCTGTTTCCGAGTATTGTTTCTCCGGGAACAGGCAAATGCGGGGAGCGCACTACCAAATCCATGTTAAGACTACCCACCACAACTATTTCTATATGGTTAGATTCAATCATTTCTAATCCTTGCCCTCTTGTAATAAGATAACTAAACAGGGAAAATATAACCGGATGAAGTATGTAGTCACAATTCTATTAAATAACATTTTAGCCTTAAATTTAAGCTATGACCTTGCACAAAAACATTTCTCGTTTTATTCTTGCGCTAACATTGGTGACTCTCCTATTGCTCCTGATTGCGCCTACTGCAAACGCCTCCTCCCCTATGCGCTCAAATACTCCTTACCGGGTTAACGGCGCACAATTCGTAGATGGAAGCGGTAATCCGGTTTTTCTAATCGGCGCAAACTATGAAGGGCATAATGACCGCGCATGGTTAATGTGGGACAATAGCCGTTTCGACCCTAAGCTGATTGAGCAGGATTTCGAAATGGCTTCAAAGGGTGGCATTAACACCTTACGGGTGTTTATCCAGAGCCAATTGCGCGACTCCCTAAATTATGGGGACTGGGGCAAACTGGATACAGTGGTAAATTTAGCTCAACGCCATGGTTTGGCATTGTTGATTACTTTTCAGGATTATAATCAGCCTGATTTGCTGACAGAAGCCGACCTAGAACGCCGCATTGCTGCTCACTACGCCGGAAACCCCGCTATATTGGGCTATGACCTCCGCAATGAACTTAGCTTTAAGGAAATTGCTGTCGGACGCTACCCTGTTAATATGAGCGTGCCATTATTATCTGATGAATTAATTCGAGGTTACGGCGAAAGATATTCGCTTGGCTACGTTAGTTCGTTGCGTAATACTGTTTCTGGGAAAGCCTCTATTCCGAGCTATATGGATGAGCGCACCGCTTATTATTATTGGAATGCCTTGAAGATTTGGGATGAGTTTCGGAATGCGGCTATAAGCTGGCAAGTGGCGCACAATAACAAGAACCTGATGGATTTTATAGATGCGCCGGAAGCCGGAAATTGGCAAGGCTTTTACAGCATAGTCAACCGAACGCTTGATGTTTGGCTACAAATAAGAATAGGCGCGATTCGAAATGCCGATTCTGCTGCATTAGTTACTCTAGGCTGGAACGAACCGCTTCTAGCGCGGATGCCTGCCAATAACCAACTTAACTTTATCTCATATCATAATTTCCCACCTGAGGGCTACGAAGGCGTAATTTCCACTCTTTCATTTCTTGAAAGTTTGCGTACTCAGTTCAAGGACAGCCCGGTAGTGCTGGAAGAATTCGGTTATAGTAATTTACGCTTTGATGGTTCTAGCTTGCCGCAAAGTACAACTGCCAGCTATGAAACCGCGATTTGGGCTTATCTTAACTGGAGGGGTTTTGGCGGTGGCTACAAGTGGATGTTATCAAATTTTACGCCCGGTATAAATAAGTTTGAAGCAGGTTTGGGTCTGCTGGATGATAATAACCAGCCAAAGCTTTCTTTTTATGCTTTGAGCGCACTGGCAAGCTATTTTGGAAGTGTGCAATATGAAAGTGCTATGGGGATGAACATGCTTCAGCCCTCCGATAGAGAGGTGATTTATGTTTTTACTGCCGTTAGGGGTCTTTTTACCAGCGCAACCAATGTGCAGTACGGCGCAGTGAGCATCAAACAAGAACAAATTTCTCCTTTTGCGGTTTGGTGGAATAATAGCGTTCAACCTGAGCTTTACATAACTGCTGGTTCTATTGGAGAAGTTACATTGGACTTGCAGGCACTTTTTCCCAACCGCGACCCAAAGCTACCTTTTCGATTAATCCAGCCGAATGGTCAACGTATCCAGTTCACAAATGACTCTAGTATTCTGAATTTAAAAGTGCAGCCGGGCGCGGCTTATGCTCTTACTCAGTTTGACCAATCCGAAACAGCCCGCGCACAGGGAGGCAGTTCACTTCTATTTGCCGAAACCGGGCATACGCTAGGGGGCGCGTTCCGCTCTTATTGGGAACGTTATGGTGGCTTATCCATGTACGGTTATCCCATAACCGAAGAATTTACCGAACTGAACCCGCAAGACGGCAAAACTTATACAGTGCAATACTTTGAACGCGCTAGATTTGAATACCATCCTGAGAACCATGGGACTCAGTACGAGGTTTTGTTGGGGCATCTTGGTCGGGCGATTATTGCCGGGCGCGAAGGTGAAGCTTCTTTCCAGAGCGCCCCGCGTAGCGACAATAATAGCCGCATATATTTTACCGAAACCGGGCATACGCTAGGCAGCAATTTCCGCTCTTACTGGGAAAAGAATGGGGGACTAGCTCAGTTTGGTTTTCCGCTCAGCGAAGAGTTTTCGGAGGTTAACTCTAATGATGGTAAAACCTATACGGTGCAATACTTTGAACGCGCCCGCTTTGAATATCACCCTGAAAATCGTGGGACTCCCTATGATATTTTATTGGGACAGTTGGGCAGGCAAATATTGAAGCAACGAGGTTGGTTTTGATTAAATAGAGCAGAATTTATGATTTTAATAAAAAAAAGCTATATCTCAGCGCTGTAATTGTTGACTAAAAAGGTTATAATACTTCTTAAAGATTTTAGTATAGGCATATCGGGTTAGCCATCTGTAATCATTTCTTGTCCAAGCCTTAATTAAGTATTGTTGTAAATTTTAAAGGTTTGTTGCACAATAACATAAGTAGTAAGATTTGCTTTTAAAAACTGCTGTGGCGTTAAGCTACCTCTTTGCTTAATTGCTGCGTTACACTATTTTAAGTGTGTATAATCACATAACGAGGTTCAATGATGAATTCACAGATGCCTGATAGGGATAGCTTGAATTATATTAATAAGCAGTACACTGCTTTTCTTGAGAGTACCGTTACGGTTAGTAATCAGGCTGTTAAGGCTTATTTTCAAGCCTTGAATGAGTTCTTTACCTCACCTGCGAAGCTGTACCGCCGGAATATGGATTATTTTCAGGAAGTAATAACCCCTCCTCGCCCGGAGTGGCAAACTCCTCATAGGATTGTAACTCTACCGCGCGAGTTTGAGAAGCAAATCAAATTGCTTGATTTCTCTCAGGACGATGTGCCGTCCGACTCGGTTGTTCCTACCCTAGTATTACCACCGCAAGCAGGACATCACTCTTATATTGCTGATTACAGCCATGACCAAAGCCAAGTTCAAACTTTACGGCATGCCGGTCTGGGCGCAATGTATTGTATTGAATGGGTCAGCGCAACTAGAGCTACTGCTAATACCACTGTTGAAGATTACATGCGTATGTTGAAGCATATCGCCCAAATGCTAGGCGGTAAGGTAAATCTGGTGGGTGATTGTCAAGGGGGTTGGTTAGCGGCAATTTTTGCGGCAATGTATCCCGATATGGTAAATACCCTTTCGATAGCAGGCGCTCCTATTAACTTTCAAGCGGGTGACGGTCCGATTGTGCAGCAGGTGAACTATATTGCCAAAACCTACCCGGATAAGGGTATGGCATTCTATCGTAACTTGGTTGCTATGGGCGGTGGTCTGTTGAATGGTAATTTTATGGTGATGGGTTTTAACCTGATGCGTCCACAGCAACTTCCTGAACGCTTTCTAAACCTGTATCAGCATATGCATGACCCGGGCGCGGTTCATCGCTTTAAGCAAATGAAGAACTGGTATGACTTCGCTCAGAATATTCCCGGCAGCTTTTACCTCTGGTTGGTAGAACACCTCTTTCGGGATAATGAGTTAATTCAGGGTAAGCTGGTTGTTGGTGGGCGCAAACTGAATCTTGCCGATTATAAGAACCCACTTTTTTTGATGGGCGGCAAGCGCGACCATATTACCCCTCCGGTGCAGGTGCTAGATATGCGAAAATATGTTGGTACTGCCCCGGAGCATATTTATGAATATGTTGTTCCGGCAGGGCATATCGGTCTGTTTATGGGCAAAGATATTCTGCGCTCAACCTGGACTCCGATTTCAAAGAAAATTCTCGCTTACTCTCAGAAGTAATTGTAACGAAGCATTTTGACTCCCTGTTTGCACTATAGCAGGGAGTTTTTATTTTAAATTTATTCAAACTTGACGAGGAGCTAAAACAGGATTAAAGTATAATCAGCTAACCAACCATAAAGAATGAAAGGGGTTAACTTTGCCTGTACGAACGCTGAAAATAAACGAGCTTGAAATATTCGGTAATTACGTCAGTAATGCTTTTGTGATGGATCCTGAGCGCACCCAACGTTGGCTTGAATTGAGCGTTAAACCTACCTTGCATGATACTCGTGTTCTGGAAGAAGATGGCGAAATAAAAGCAGCTTTGAGAATTCTTTATCCCGATTTGTGGCTGGGACAAGGCAAAGTAAAAATGGCAGGTATTTCATCGGTGGCTACTCCACCTGAATACCGTCGTCAGGGTTGTATTAATAGGCTTTTGGAAGCGGTTATGCGAGAGCATCGTGAGGCGGGCTATAATATCTCTACCCTGTATCCTTTTTATTTTCCTTTTTACAAGAAGTTTGGGTATGAACTAGCGTCAAATTCCAAGAAAATAAAAATAAAGCTGTCTGCACTTCAAAAATTCCGCCCAAAAGCGAAAGGACGCTGGCGCGAGATAAGCCACGATGATTGGCAAATACTTAATGACCTGTATGAGAGTCACTGCCGGGGCAATTTCGGTTTGATAACGCGACCTGAATTTCGCTGGCGCTGGGCTATTCTGCGCCAACGCCTGAAAGAGAGCAAGCACGCCTATGTCTGGTACAATCAAGACGATGAACCCTGCGCCTATGTAATTTATCTCATGCACACTATCAAGGATTGGGATCGCGAAATGCAGGTTCAGGAGATGATGTGGAAAGATTATACTGCTCGTCATGAGGTCTTGGCTTTTCTGGCAAATCACGATTCACAAGCAGATGTTGTTATTTGGGAAACTAACCCTGCTGATGATTTCTTCGCTTTGCTGGATGACCCACGTGAAGCAGAGCAAACTATTACGCCGGGTTATATGCTGCGTATCCTTGACGCAAAGGGCGCATTGCTGGAACGTGTCTGGCAAACCAATACACCGGGCGCATTTACTCTGACCCTTCATGACAATCTTTTGGAATGGAACAACTTGACCTTGCGGGTCGAGGCAATCGGGCATAAAATTCAAGTTGAAACCTTGTCGCAGGATTACAAAAGCGGCTTGAGTTGTGATATACGGCAACTGGCTCAGTTGTATGCAGGTTATCTCAGTCCGGTTAAGTTGGCAGAACTTGGTTTATTGGAAGTAAACAGCGAAATAGACTTGCTGGCAGCGCAAAACCTGTTCAGCCCATCCGAACAACCGACAGCATTTATGGCGGACTTTTTTTAGGATGCTACTCAGGGTAGTACCATTGTTTGAGATTAGAGGTAAAGAGAGAATAAAGTATGGCTGGAGTCTTTGCAATCGAGGAAAAGCGGCTAATCTGGCGCAGCGGGTATGAAACATTATGGTTAGAGCCATGGGGCAAGAATAGCTTAAGAGTTAGAAGCAGTTTGCATCGTATCAATCCGAATAGCTTGACCGCTTTGTTAGAGCCACAGCCGAATGAATGTAGTATTGCTATCGGACTCAAGGAAGCAATTATTCAAAACGGATTAATTACGGCAAAACTCTCTGGCGAGGGTAGAGTTAGCTTTTATCAAAGCAAATCCGGGGTGGAATTGCTCTCCGAATTATCCGGTGCCTTGAATACTTTATCGGGGCGTAGTTATAAGGATTTGCACGAGGATAATTTTCAGATAGAGGCTCGTTTCATGGCTTATAAGGGCGAGCGCATCTTCGGGCTTGGGCAACACCAACACGGGTTATTGGATCAAAAGGGTTGTGTGCTTGATTTAATGCAACGCAACACCGAAGTAACCATTCCATTTTATGTTTCCAATCGTATGTATGGCTTTCTTTGGAACAATCCTACGTTGGGCAGAGTGGAGTTTGGAAAAACCACAACCCGTTGGGTGGCAAATAGTGCCAATCAGCTAGATTATTTTGTTACCGCAGGCAACAGCTATCATGAGATTATGGCGCAATATGCCGCTGTAACCGGGTATTCCCCGCTCTTACCTGAATGGGCGGCGGGTTTTTGGCAAAGCAAGTTGCGCTATACCAATCAGGCGGAAGTTATGGAAATTGCTGCTGAGTACCGACGGCGCGGTTTACCTTTAGCGGGAATAATAATAGATGCGTATCATTGGACTAGAATGGGTGATATGCAATTCGACCCAATTCATTGGCATGACCCTGCCGGGATGGTGCGCGAACTGGAAGAGATGGGTATAAAAGTGATGGTTTCCATCTGGCCTCATCTCAATACTGCCAGTCGCAACTACCCTGAAATGTTGGAGCGCGGCTATTTTGTACGCACGAAGCGCGGTGTAAATGGAGTAAATTTATTTAGAGATATTGAGTCGCCACATCACATTTTCTTCCCCTTGTATGACCCTTCCAACCCAGCGGCACGCCAATATTTCTGGGAACAAGTGCGTGAAGGGTATTACAGTAATGGTATCAAAAGCTGGTGGCTAGATGCCTGTGAACCGGAGATAACCAACTTTGATTATGATAATCTGGTTTACTACGCCGGAGATGGTAGGCAAATTGGCTGTATGTACCCATATTTGCATCAACAAACCTTTTATGAAGGGATGAAAGCGGTAGGAGAGGACGAAATTTTATTGCTTTCTCGCTCTGCTTGGGCGGGAAGCCAACGCTGGGGTACTGTGGTATGGTCTGGTGATATACCACCCACCTTTGAATCATTGCGGGCGCAGGTTACTGCCGGATTAAATATTGGGATGAGCGGCATTCCATGGTGGACTACCGATATAGGCGGTTTTCTAGGCGGAAATCCCGATTCGTCCGAATACCGTGAGTTAATGGTTCGTTGGTTTCAGTACGGGGTATTTTGTCCGATTTTTAGGCTACATGGCTTCCGCGAGCCGTATAATGAAACGCAAGCTATTGGTGCGCCTAATGAAGTATGGTCGTTTGGGGAAGAAGCCTACGAGATAATATCGGGCTTGCTACATCTGCGCGAACGCCTAAAGCCCTATCTAATGGGGCAGATGCGACTGGCGCATGAGCAAGGTATTCCTCCCATGCGCCCTATGTTTTTCGATTTCCCGGATGATTCTCAATGTTATGGCATTGATGACCAATTCTTGTTCGGTCCCGATATTCTAATTGCTCCGGTACTGGAGGCAAATATAAGAAAAAGACAAGTTTACCTGCCTACCGGAGTTGATTGGCGCGAGGTTGCAACCGACAAGGTTTATAGTGGCGGTCAATCAATTGAGGTAGATGCTCCGCTTGAAAGGATTCCGCTTTTCGTCAGAGCATCCACTGATATTGTTCTCTAATTGGTTGGCGCAAACGCACAATGGAACTAATGCGTTTTGATTTCCTCTAAATGCCCAGCATGGCGGTTGATAATTAACACTGGAACTTCGCTTTTACGCAAAACTTCTTCTGTCACACTGCCAAGAATAGTACGACCTATTCCGGTGCGCGTGTGAGAAGCCATAACTATCAAACCGGCGCTCACGGTATGAGCATGGCGTATAATTTCGGGCGCGGGTTGCCCCTGTACTACATGGGTTTCGATATGATGTGTAGGCGGCAAGCGGTCGGTCTCAACCGTTAGCAGGTAATCCAACGCTTCTTCTTTTAATTCTTGCGAAGTAAGCCCACGCGGGAAATAGCCGCCAACTGTAAGCGGCGCAGATTCTACCGCCAATTCTTCAATCGGTGGCAAAATCTCGATTAAATGCAGTGGCGCATTATAGATTTCTGCCATTAATAGAGCCGGTTTCAACGCCACCTCTGCCAGAGATGAGCCATCAAGAGGAACTAGCACCGGTTTTTTTAATATTTCAGAAGTAACCAACCGGAAAGCTTCGGAAAGCTCGGTCGGTTCTTCGTGTTTAGGGTGTGTCAGCAAAACCGGGCAAACAACCTCATGCAATACTTTGGAAGCAACGTTGCCGCTGAATAACCGACCCAAACCGGAACGCCCATGCGTACTCATTACTATCAGGTCGGCTTTATAATCCTGAACGGTCTCAACTATTTGCTCGACAGGGCTACCATTGGCAACCAACAAGCGCACCTGATAGGGTGGTTGATGGTCAGAAAAACCTTGCCCATTAAGGAATTTTTCAAGGTTTTCAAGGTAATGTCGGGCTTCGTTGGAAGACCCATATTCACCATTTTCTACTACTCTTAATAATAGAAGTTCGGTTTTAAATTCGGCAGCAAGCAACACCGCAAGCGGCAAAGCTTTTTCAGAAAGAGCGGAACCATCCAGTGGAACAATTATTTTAGTGAACATTTCTGTCTCCTTGTTCTGTTCAGCACAGCGGTGCCAATCAGTAATTTGAGGCAATTTAATTATACCTTTTTTTTCAGAGCCTGTACAGATAGTATTACGGGGT
>NZ_JBAXHI010000051.1:0-23322 GCF_037138995.1 Candidatus Chlorohelix sp.
AATCGGCTGCTTTTTCGGCGGTTTTCCGGGTGCGGGGAGCTTTTGCGGTAGAACTGCTGCTACTTTTGCGGGTATAGGAACTCCGCCCGGTAGATTTGCGCTTCTCTGCAACGGGGAAATCAGGCGATTGCGCCACCTCGATTTTAACCACTTCTCGTTCCGCCAAAGCCAAATGCTGCATCATAGGATGATACACTTCCGCCACCAACGGAACCCATTCGCGCTTACCCTCTGCCACTTGGTCTAACTCGTCCTCTAGCTTTGCCGTAAATTTCACGTCCAGCAAATCGGGGAAACGCGCCACCAATAGCGTAGTAACGGCGCTGCCAAGCGGAGTCGGCACAAATTTTTTCTCGCGCCCCACGCCTCGCACCACCACATAGCCTCTATCTTGGATGGTGGAAAGAATGGTAGCGTAGGTGCTAGGTCGCCCAACCCCCAATTCTTCCAAAGCTTTCACCAGCGTAGCTTCCCCAAAGCGCGGGGGCGGTTGGGTGAAATGCTGCTCTGGCAAAAGCTTTACCGGGTCGAGCGCGTCGTTTTCTTGCAAGCGCGGCAACCCTTTGATTTCTTCCGAATCGTCGCTATCGCCCACCGACTCGCGATAAATCGCCATAAAGCCGGGAAACAGCACTCTTTCACCGCTTGCCCGGAACAGGTAAGGCGGTTTTGCGCGGCGGTCACGGGGTAGCGCGTCAATGTCGTAGGTAGTAACTTCCAAACGCGCCTCCGCCATTTGGCTGGCGATAAAGCGTTGCCAAATCAAGCGATACAGGCGATGCTGATCCGCGCTAAGAAATTGCCGGATTCCATCGGGCAGACGCGCCGGGTTGGTAGGGCGAATTGCTTCGTGCGCTTCCTGCGCGTTAAGGGCTTTGCTTTTGTAGAAGGGCGGCTTGTCCGGCAAATATTCCCGGCTGTATTGCTGCATAATCACCGCTCGCGCTGCTTCTTGCGCTTCCCGCGATACGTTCACGCTATCGGTTCGCATGTAGGTGATAAGCCCGGAGTTGCCTTCCGAGCCAAGCGAAACGCCCTCGTAAAGCTCTTGCGCCACCTTCATAGTGTGCTTTGCAGCAAAGCCGAGTTTGCGGGAGGCTTCTTGCTGCAAAGCACTGGTGGTAAAAGGGGCGGAGGGATGCTGGCGTTTTTCTTTGCGGGTGATTGCGGCAACCGTCCAACTCGCCACCTCTAGCTCTTTTACGACTTGTTGCGCTTCTTCGCCTTTCTCAAATTCCCACTTGCGGGGCTGTTTATCGCGGGTAAATAATACGGCGCGAAACAGGTCGTTTTTTTGCTTGCTCCACGGGCTACGGGCTAAATCGGCTTCCACCGTCCAAAATTCGCGCGGTTCAAAAGCCTCGATTTCCTGTTCCCTATCTACCACCACCCGCAACGCCACGCTTTGTACGCGCCCCGCGCTCAAGCCACGCTGCACCTTCTTCCATAATAAGGGGCTAAGGCGATAGCCCACCAAACGGTCTAAAACACGCCGCGCCTGTTGCGCGTTGACGAGGTTCATATCCAATTGGCGTGGATTTGCCACCGCATGCTTGATAGCGCGTTCGGTGATTTCGTGAAATTCAACTCGACTCACTTTAAGACCGCGCCGATTTAGTCCCGCCGCGCCGGCAATGTGCCACGCAATTGCTTCCCCTTCCCGGTCAGGGTCGGTGGCGAGCAATACCGCGCTTGCCTCTTTTGCCAGAGCGCGAATGTCGCCGATAATTTTGCCACGCCCCTTTACCGATTCGTATTCGGGCAAAAAGCTCTCGTCCTCAACCTTTACGCCAAGTCGCTCCGGTGGCAAATCCCGCACATGCCCCATTGTGGCGCGTACTGTGTATTCGCTCCCCAGATATTTGCCGATGGTTTTCGCCTTCGCGGGCGATTCAACAATTACAAGTGTACCAGCCATTAAAAATCCCTGTTCCCATTTTGGATTGCCGATTGCCACAACCCCAAAGATTTGTACAAACCATCGAGGGCGTGTCGAGCCACGCCCCTACGAATTAAAACCATCTCCCCAACGAACGCCCAAAATCCGAACCCGCGTATTTGAATACGCCCTTCCCAATCCCCCGAATTTACCCACCACCCATCGAAGGCAATAGCCCTCTCCCACAGAGCCACCCGATTGTTATCTCAAAGCGATGCCGGGGTCTTCATTGCGCGGGATGCGATACCATATGCTATTGCACATCTTCATTTCTTCTTCATCCAGCGTCATTTCCAACCCCTTGAGGCTATCGGTCAATTGCTCCGGTTTGCTCGCGCCAAGTATCGCGGAGGTAATGCCCTGCTGCGCCAATACCCACGCCAACGCCACATGGGTTAGCGACTTTTCGCGTCCGGTGAAAAATTTCTTGAGATTTTCCACCGCTTCAAACATGTAATCATTCCAGTAACGCGCCTGATACAGTTTGCCCGAAACATTCAGGGTAAAGCGCGTGCCTTGCTCCAAAGCCTGACCGGGATTATAGCGTCCGGTTAGAAAACCCCCCGCCAACGGATTATAGACGATTACGCCCACCCCTTGCTCGCGGCACAACGGCAAAATCTCATTCTCGATTTCACGGTACAGAATGTTATAGCGCGGTTGGTCGCAATCGAAACGGGCTAAACCCAGTTTATCGCTCGTCCAAAGTGCGGCGGCAAGTCGCCATGCCGGGAAATTGCTGCACCCGATGTAGCGCACCTTCCCCGCTCTAACCAAATCGTTCAAGGCGGAGAGCGTTTCATCAATCGGGGTTTCCGGGTCGGGGAAATGTGCCTGATACAAGTCAATATAATCGGTTTGCAAGCGGCGCAAACTGGCATCTACCGACTCAAAAATGTGCTTGCGGGATAGCCCTTTATCATTTGCGCCTCCGCTCATCTCTCCGGCGCATTTGGTGGCAAGAACGATTTTGTCGCGCATTTTGCGTTCTTTGAGCCAATTGCCCACCACCACTTCGGTATTGCCGCGCATCTCAGGGGTTGCGCCGAGCGGGTACATATCGGCGGTATCGAAGAAATTAACCCCCGCTTCGGCGGCAATATCCATAATCTTAAAGCTGGTCGGCTCATCCGCTTGATTGGCAAAAGTCATTGTGCCAAGGCAAATTTCCGTTACTTTTAAGCCGGTGCGCCCCAATTTTTTTATTTTCATATTATTTCTTCTCCTGTATTGCCACATCCCATAAAGATTTGTACAAACCATCGAGGGCGTGTCGAGGGCAATAGCATCTCCCACAGAACCCCAATCCTAAATTGTAACAAGGGGCTTAAGCCCCTTGTCTGAACCCTAACCCTCTCCCCTCTATTTTACTAACGGTATGCTTCGGCTTGGAGGTTGAATAGCTCGGCGTAACGCCCATCCAATATCATTAACTCATGATGCGAACCGTTCTCGATGATTTCACCGTTTTCCAGCACAAAGATACGGTCTGCCAACCGCACCGTACTGAAACGATGGCTGATGAAAATGGCGGTCTTGCCTTCAGTTAGCTCGCGGAAGCTGGCGAATACCTCATACTCTGCCTGTGCGTCCAGTGAACTGGTCGGCTCGTCCAATACCAGAATCCGGGCATCGCGGATGAAGGCGCGAGCAAGCGCGATTTTTTGCCACTCGCCCCCGCTCAGTTGCGTACCTTCGGTAAACCAACGCCCTAGCATAGACTCGTAGCCTTTGGGCAATTTATCAATAACCGCATCGGCGCCGCTCTTGCGGGCTGAAGCTGTTACCAGTTCGAGGTTTTCGATTTCAGCCAACCGCCCCACCCCGATATTCTCTCTCGCGCTCATAAAGTAAGTGGCGTAATCTTGGAATATCACGCCCACTTGCTCGCGAAGTTCTTTCAGATTGTATTCCTTGATGTTGCGCCCACCTATCAGGATTTCGCCCTCGTCCGGGTCGTAAAGGCGCGTTAGTAGCTTAACCAACGTAGTTTTACCCGCGCCGTTGCGTCCCACCAGCGCCACCGCTTCTCCCGGCGCAATTGTGAAGCTGACGTTTTTCAGTACCGCCTCACGCTTGCCGGGATAGGTGAAACTGACGTTGCGGAACTCCACATCTAGCCCCTTTTGGGCATCTGTCACGGCTAAATCAGAAGGCTTTTCTGGAGAAGAAATATTCGGCTTGTATTCCAAAAACTCGAACAGCGTACCCACGAACAGGTTATTTTCATAAGTGCTGGAAATACCGCTCAGAATGGATTGGAAACTCTGGCTGACTTGTACTGCCGTTTGGGTAAAGAGCGTCAAATCGCCCAACGTTATGCGGCTCATCACGGCTTGCCACGCCACGTAAAGATAAATCGCCGCGTTGGCAATTATCGAAAGACACATCCACAAAAAGCTGGTCATATAGCGGCGCACCAGCAACGCCTTATTCTCATCGTAAAGTTTATTACCTAACTTACGATACTGGTCAATGAAGAAGTTGCCCAGATTAAACAGCTTGATTTCTTTGTTGTAGGTATCGGTAGTCATAACCATGTTGAAATATTGCATCTGACGGCGTTCGGGCGATTGCCAGCGCATCCGTTGGTAGCCCATCCAGCCATAGCGCGAGTCGGCGATAAACGCGGGGATTGGCACAATCAAAGCCACCGCTGCCAACCACCATTCCAACCGCAATAGCAAGAAAATCATGCTGATGAAAGTAATCAGCGTTCGCCCCAAGTCGAAGGTTTGCGAAATCATCTGCACCGGACGAAAAACCGATTGCTCAGAGGCTTGCCGTAGCTTGTCGTAAAATTCGGGGTTCTCAAAGAAAGATAAGTCTAGTGTATTGGATTTTTCCAGAATTAATACCTGTACCCGCACCGAGACTCTTTCCTGCAAGAGTTGCTGCACTATGTTGCCCAAAGTGGTGAGCAAGCGGGAAAAGACCTCGATTAAAAGCTGGAGTAGCACCAATTGAAAAACCGGGAAGAAATCCTGAGTTTTTATGGAACTTACCACGCCATCAATCAGCAATTTGGTTATCCAGATGCTAATAGCTGGCATAAAGCCCCGCGCAATGCTGATTATTCCCATTGCGATGGTCAAGGTGGGGTGGGTAGCCCATACCAGTTTTAAGACACGCGGTAGGCTGGTGAAAGCAGAAAAGACCTGTTTAAGTTCAAACTTATCGCTTTTATTGTGTTTGCCGCCTCCCCGCATAGGCGACCCCATATTAATCATGTGACCTTGCATTTATATTCTCCCTCATTAATATACGCAAATTTTTTTATTTATAGAGAAAACTACGAACCCGAACCCACGAATTGTAACAAGGGGCTTAAGCCCCTTGCCTGAACCCCTGTTTTTATATGAAGCAGTATAAATGATTTGGTAAGATTTTACTAAGAAAGCGGCTTAATAGCAGCGGTTTGGAAGAAGATTGCGCTAGATTTAGGGGACATTGTGTATTGTGGTGCAGACCATCCGGTTGGGGGCGTTTCCTGCGCCCGGCGCAAGCATCTTCAATTCAGGATGCGTGGCATCGCCGTGTCCAACAAAAGCTATGCCGTAGATGGTGACACCGGACAAACTTAGGTTGAGCGGTTGGTTGGATGTAATAGTGATTGTGGGACCGCTCGCGTCGCAACCGCCCACTAGCAATACGCCCTGTTTGGGCTGGTAGGTCAAAGTGCTATTAATAGAAAAACTCCCCGTTATCTCTATTACCTGATTTGCCCCGGCAGTATTCAAGGCGTTATTGAGCGATACGTCGCTACCAACCCTAGAAACTCGGGTTGGCATCGTAAAAGGGAAACTGTTGCTTACTCCGAGTGTGGTAGTACCATTGCGTTTTGCCGTTACCTGATAGGTATAAGAAACTCCGGCGGAAGCGTTGGTATCGTCCACTTCATTATTGGCAGTAGTAGTTAGCGGCGAGGAATTGCGCGTAATCTCGAAAGTTATGGGCTGTCCGGTTAGGCTGCAAGCGTTATTTGTCCAAGAAAGGCGCACCTGTGTAGTAGAGTAGGCATAGCCGCTCAGGTTGGTGGGCGCTTCGCTGGCGGGTAACAGCAAACTTACCGAAGCGGTTGCATTGGCAGATGTGTTGTACGCATTTTGAGCGTACACCCGGTAATAATAGGGGCTGCACAGCGTGATGGCGGTATCAGCGTAAGCGGTAACATTCGCGCCAACAGAGCCGATATTTGACCACGTTGTATTATCATTGCTGCGCTGGATGATGAAATTATCCTCGATAGCAGAATGGTCTGTCCAACTTAAATCTACTTTAGGAACTGAAACATTCGGGGTTGCCGTCAAGGCGGTAGGCGCGTTCAAGGGCGTTGAAACTGTCGCCGTATTGCTGGTAAAGGAATTGCCGGCGCTATTATGGGCATACACCCGGTAATAATAGGTAGTGTCCGAAGTGACGGCGGAATCGGCGTAAGCGGTAACATTCGCGCCTACCGAGCCAACAGTTGACCACGTTGTATTATTTGGGCTGCGCTCTATGACAAAGCTATCCTCGTTAGTAGAATTATCCGTCCAACTCAGGTTCACTCTAGGACCTGCAACCCCCGTAGCAGTCAAGGCGGTTGGGGCAGCAGGTGGCGTATTATTTATGACAACTTGGAAGCCAGTAGCGGTGGTAGAATATAGGCTAATTTTGTCGCCTGTCTCCGGGATGGTATAAGTATCGCCGGGACTTACCAACGCTGCCACAAACCAAGCATCCTCACTTCGGATTGTACTCACGCTGTGAATTACCACCGCGCTGCTTGGCAAGCCCACATCGTAAGATGTCCCGCTATAGCCGCTGACCTTACGCGCTTCGATGGTGTAGAAATAAGTTGAAGAGATGGGAATTTGCGCCATCAGGTAATCGCTTGTGGTGGGTTGCGCCATCCGTTCGAGGGTAACAAGCTGGCTAGTTCCTGAAGCGACTGTTTTTTTCTGCCCGGTGGGTATCCAGCCCTGCATATCCATGTGGTAGCTGATGGTGTGCTGTCCTAAGCAACCATAAACCGAGTCGCTGAAGCCTTTGGAATTACAGGGATACCAAGCATTGCTCAGCAAGTCCCAATTGTTGGTATATACCCCTGATTGGGCGCCATCTTTAGAATGGGGCAATCCTAAAGAATGTCCTGTTTCATGCGCCAACACAGTTTGGTTTTTCCAGCCCCACGGCGGTTCCCATGTGATGGGCCAAATTCCGCTAACTCCATCCCGCGCAAGATATGTAGTACCGCCCCAAGCATAGCCATCTAATTGTTCATTAAATGTCAGGTTGATGCCAAAGAAACTTGCGAAATTTACCGTTGAGTCTGCTACTTCGGTACAGTCGATTGCCAGATAGTCTAGCATTTTACCAGTAGCGAAGCCTAAATAATATGAACGCGGGTGAGGCAGCGTGAAGCCTAAGCCACTAGCGCCTGTATAACTCGCGCTACCGAGCAAATTCACATTATCATAGGATAATTCACGCCAAAAGTGGCTTAATCCTGGATAGGTATCGCTTACCATTCCGTTCAGGTAAGAAGTGGTAGCGTTAGCGGTGGCACTGTCAGGGAAATTACAAGCGATATTGACATAGGCTTTTGAGCCGCTTACCAGCGCGTCCGGCACAGACAACGCCCCTTGCGGATTTACTACCACGATGGAAGTAACATTAAACGCAACTGCCGTACCCCCGCCGGATGGTGCGATGCCTAGCGCCCCCGTAACGGATATGCGCTGCTTGTTCAGCGCCCTGCTACCGCCGGAAGCTTGCAACACCGAATCGCTAATTGCCAGAGGGGTTGTTGCGCCGCTATCATCGGTGAGGGTGTAATTGGTGCGTAAGGTAGTATTGCCGGAACTGGGGTCTGGGTCGCCCCATTGTATATTCAGCGTACCGGTAAGGCTGGTTTGCCCTGCTTGCGTTTGGTTCAGGTTGGCTAAAGCGGCAGAACCGGCGACTACAAGCCCGGCGCCAACCAATAGCAACAAAGCCGCCAACAACATATATATGAAGTATTTGCTTTTTATATTAAGTTTCAGCTTTTTATATTCCCAACGATTATTATGACTATGCTAATTCACTTGTTTTATTGTACCAGCAAATGCTAGATAGTCCAAGTAGGATATTTTCGCTATTTTGCGGCATTGGTTCGGATTCTGTGGGAGGTTGCGCTTGCCCTCGATAATGCGCCCTCGTTCGGTGGCGCAATTCTCATGGGGTGGTGGCAGGATTCTGTAGGAGCAACCTCCGTGTTGCGATAAGATGCGCCCTTGATATTTACGTATTGACAATTATCAATATGATGGTTATAATCCTTATATCGAATAACATCAATATGATATTAAAATCGCTTTTCTAAAATTCAAAACATGAGGAGACCTTTCTATGACTATTCAGGACAATAACTCCATTACCGAAGCGGTACGCTCCCGCTATAGCTCTATCGCGCTTACCGTTCTGGATACAAAATCGAGTAGCTGCTGCGATAGTTCGTGTTGCAGCGATAACGGAAGTGGCAATACTATCTCAGACCGACTCTATGAAATTGACCAGCTTGAAGGCTTGCCGCTCAAATCGCAACTTGCTTCGTTGGGTTGCGGCAATCCTACGGCGTTGGCGGAACTAAAAGCGGGTGAAACTGTGCTAGATTTGGGCAGCGGCGGCGGCATTGACGTGTTGCTATCGGCGCGGCGGGTTGGCGAAACAGGCTTTGTTTATGGGCTGGATATGACCGATGCCATGCTCGAATTGGCGCATCAAAACGCCGCCGAAGCGGGCGCGCAAAACGTTAAGTTCCTCAAGGGCGATATTGCCGCTATCCCCTTGCCCGATAATACAGTGGACGTTATAATTTCCAATTGCGTGGTCAATTTGGCGGCGGATAAACAGCCAGTGCTACGCGAAGCCTTCCGCGTGCTTAAACCGGGCGGACGCTTTGCCATTTCCGACATCGTTATTCACAAGGGCTTGCCCGAATGGTTGGTGGATGATACCGCTTTCCGGCGCGACCTTTCCTCATGGGCGGGTTGCATCGCTGGCGCGCTCACCGATGCAGAGTACCTGCAATATCTGACGGTAGCCGGCTTTGACGATGCGAATCTGGAAGTCACCCGCCGTTACAGCCTCGCCGACTTGGGTACGCCTCTCCCCGAATGGGTAGCATCTTTGGGCGATGAGTTGAGCAATGATTTAGTAAATCGCTTTGCCAGCACCTTTGTACGCGCCTCCAAGCCTTTATAGGAAAAGGGTTCTGGGTTCTGTGGGATTGGTTGTATTTCGTAGGGGCGCATCGGAATGCGCCCGGCTTTGGGTGGCGTTTATCTCATTGGGGATGTAGCAACAGGCGAAGGGCGACTCCAGCGTCGCCCCTACGGGTTAATTCTCTTGGAATGGGTTCAGACAAGGGGTTTTAACCCCTTGCCTCAATGATGCGCCCTCGTTGGTGGCGTTTATCTCATGGGATTGTAAAATGATTAAGAAACTTATTGCCACAATTCAAACTGAAGGATGCTGCACCCCCGCCAATCGTTCCAATGTGGAGTCCGGTCAGATTGAGGCAGCCGCGCAACTGTTTGCGGCGTTGGCAGATGCCACCCGGTTGGGTATTCTTAATTTGCTGGCGCAGAATCCAGAAGAAGTGTGTGTTTGCGACATCACCGACAGTTTCAAGCTAGGGCAGCCTACCATTTCGCACCATCTCAAAATTTTGAGGGAGGCAGGCTTGGTAGTGGGAGTTAAGCGCGGCAAGTGGGTACATTATTCGCTGATAAAGGAAAAGTACCGCGAAGTACAGGCAATATTAGAGCGCGTTTATAACACCATCGGCTAGTTTTTTTAATCGTACGTATTGACGTTTATCAATGTATTATTACCAATCGAAAGGAATCTTTGCTTGGAAACTGTAAAAACCAACCGCCTTTCCTTCCTTGACCGTTTCCTAACCCTCTGGATATTTCTCGCAATGGCGGTGGGAGTTGGAATTGGCTATTTCATCCCCGGCGTGGAAAACTTTATTAATACCTTTCAGGCTGGCACAACCAATATCCCGATTGCTATCGGGCTGATTCTAATGATGTATCCCCCTCTGGCGAAGGTGAAATACGAAGAATTGGGCGATGTGTTCCGCAATTGGAAAATTCTGCTGCTTTCGCTGGTGCAGAACTGGATAATTGGTCCCGTTCTGATGTTTTTTCTGGCAATTCTTTTGCTGGCGGATAAGCCCGAATATATGACCGGGCTAATTATGATTGGTCTGGCGCGTTGTATAGCAATGGTTATAGTATGGAACGAACTG
The DNA here is from genome assembly GCF_037138995.1 of Candidatus Chlorohelix sp. Taxonomy (NCBI): domain Bacteria; kingdom Bacillati; phylum Chloroflexota; class Chloroflexia; order Candidatus Chloroheliales; family Candidatus Chloroheliaceae; genus Candidatus Chlorohelix; species Candidatus Chlorohelix sp. The sequence continues at coordinate 10,224 of NZ_JBAXHI010000051.1, forward strand.
GCGAAGGGCGATAGCGAGTATGCTGCCGGGTTGGTAGCTTTTAACAGCATTTTTCAGGTATTGTTCTATAGCGTTTATGCGTGGGTTTTTATCACGGTGCTTCCCCCAATTTTCGGGCTAAAGGGCAGCGTGGTACAGGTAGGGATTTGGGATATAGCCCAAAGCGTTTTTATCTATTTGGGTATCCCGTTCTTGGCGGGAATGCTTACCCGCTTTGTGCTGCTAAAGGCTAAGGGGCGAGAGTGGTACGAGAAGAAATTCATCCCTAAAATTAGCCCTATGACGCTGGTGGCGTTGCTTTTTACCATTCTGGTAATGTTCAGCTTGAAGGGCAATTTGATAGTACAAATTCCGTTGGATGTGTTGCGTATCGCCCTACCTTTGTTGATTTACTTTGTGGTGATGTTCTTGGTCAGTTTTTGGATGGGAAAGCGCATCGGGGCGGATTACTCCAAAACCGCTACCCTCTCATTCACCGCTGCCAGCAACAACTTTGAATTGGCAATAGCGGTAGCAGTGGCGGTCTTTGGCATCAACTCTGGGGCGGCGTTTGCGGCAGTAATCGGACCGCTGGTAGAAGTACCCGCGCTTATCAGCTTGGTAAGTGTGGCGTTATTTTTCCGGCGGCGGTACTTTGGGGGTGCAATTAGTCCAGTAGTAGCTAAACAACTTTAGGATAAGGGCGGGATAAATATGAGCAATGAAGATAAAATTAGAGTCCTGTTTCTATGTACTCATAATCAAGCGCGTTCCCAAATGGCGGAAGGAATTCTTCGCCACTTGGGCAAGGCTAGATATGAGGTGTGCAGCGCAGGAAACGAGTTAGCTTCTGAAGTACATCCCTTAGCTATAAAAACCTTAGCAAACATGGGAATTGATATAAGTAATCACTATCCTAAACATTTGAACCAGTTTTTAGACCAAGAATTTGATTATATTATTACCACTTGCGATCGTATCAAAGAGTCTTGTCCGGTCTTTCCGGGAGACCCTGAACGTATCCATTGGAGTCTGTCCGACCCGTCTAGGGCTGAAGGCAGCGAGGAAGAAAAGCAGGCAGTATTTAATGATTTGGCGGTAGAATTGGGAACTCGCATTCGGATGCTAATGCAACTACATCGTTTTAAATAAACATAATTCAGGAGCAAAATACTAGGATGGAAAAAGTTTTATTTCTCTGCACCCATAATTCGGCGCGTTCTCAGATAGCGGAAGGGCTGTTGCGGGCGATGGGCGGTGATAGGTTTGAGGCTTTGAGCGCGGGAACTGAGGTTACTTTTGTGCGTCCGTTGGCGATTAAGTCAATGGGAGAGTTGGGAATTGATATTTCGGGGCATCGCTCCAAAGTGTTGACCGAATACCTGAACCAACCGATTGATTATGTGATTACGGTCTGTGATGCGGCAAACGAAAGTTGCCCCGTTTTCCCAAATGCTCGCCACCGCTTGCATTGGAGTTTCCCAGACCCCTCCCGCGCTACCGGAAGCGAAGAAGAGCAACTGGCAACCTATCGCGAAGTTCGCAACGCCATTCAAGCGCGTATTGCCGATTGGCTCAAAACTGTTTGAAACAGGGCAACACACGAAGGGCGACTCACCTGCACCCCGAATGGGGCGAGCGCATCTGTTCCAAGTAATTCGAGAATTAACCAGAATATGTACTTATTAATGAATGCTGGATACTGGAAAGTTTGAAATAATCTCTTTAAAAGCCCTAAGTAGCCCAAATTTGGGAGATTTGCTACCCAAGAACCAATTGCCAAACCTTTTACAAATCGTGACAGGTCAAAATATTCCAGTTTTGATGTATAAAATTTTAGTTAGCGTTCATTAATAAGTAGAATTGGCTCATAAAAAAGCACATTTTTGAATTACTTGGAACGAATGGCATCGGAATGCGCCCCTACCAATCCGAAGCTATTTCTTTGGCAAACCCCCTATAAAAAGGATTTTATAGGGGACAATTTCTTTCTTGCAAAAGCCCTGGTGTTTTATCCTGAACTGTTACCTTTGAAGATAGTAACTGTGCTATACTGCAAATAATTATTATCGCCACCATGTTAATTCAAAACAGGATGACTTACTATGGCTGGTCTGGCGGAAACAGTTTCGAGCAGCGGTATCATACGCAGACGCGGGCAACGGATTTTGTATGCGCTGGCATTACTATTGTTGTTCAGTTTGGGTCTTGCGTTGGCATTCTGGCAAATACAACAGTACGAAACAACTCTACTAAGAAAAACCTTTATTTTGCAGGAAACGGGCGTGCCTCCGATTAGCGTACTGGAAATTTCTCCTTCCAACGTAACGGCGAATAGCCCGATATTATTAGTGGCGCATGGCTATTCTGCTAATAAAGAGACCATGCAGGCAATTGGGGTGGAAAGCGCGTTGCGCCTGAATTTAAGGGTGTTGCTGCTGGATTTTCCCGGTCATGGGTTTTCTCCGTCACGCTTTTCCGGAGATTTATCCAGTGACCAACAGAATGACCAATTAGTGGAGGCGTTGAGCTCGCTCTACCAATACACCCGCCGCACTTATCCCGATGCGCTGGTGGCATTGCTGGGGCATTCGATGGGAACGGGGGTTGTGGCGAGGCTCTCCGCTCGTGAAAATACTTTTGCCGCTACCATCTTGCTTTCACCTGCGCGTATGCCCGATTACCCCGAACTAGGTTATAAAAACCTGCTGGTATTGGTAGGCGATGGTGATATTAGCCAATCGCTGGACGAAGCCAAAAAGGTATATGCGCTTAGCGTCGGAATGCTCTCTACTAGCGATTACCCGCCTGAAGCGCGAAAAATTGAGGGGGCAGAACAGGGCGACCCGCAAGATGGTTCGGCAAAGCGCGTGCGAGTGTTGTCAGGCACTAACCATATTACGATTCTTTATACCGCCGATGCTATGTCTGAAGTGAATAGTTGGTTGGATCGCACGCTATACAAGGGTGATGGAAAAGCGGTACGGGCTACTATTTTGGATGACCAAAACGGCGCGGGCTTACGATTACGCTGGACTATCGTTGGTATTATTTTCGCGGTATGTTTACTTTATCCGGTATCTTCGTTACTGGCAGATGTTTTCAAACTGCGGGTCGTCCTGAGTCGTATCCCTTTGCCGCCTACCGCATCACAAAGCTTACTCATGGCAGGAATATTGCTGCTAGCTGAAGTTATTGCCGCGCTGCTATGGACTCCGGTTAAACCACCACCGCAATTATTGGGCTTGCAATTAGGTAGTTATCTGGCAGGCTTTTTCCTTGTAGCCGGGTTGTTGGTATTAAGCTGGCTGCGCTGGTATCAACAGCAATCCCGCCAGCGTTTCGGTCCACGCTTCGAGGATTATTCTCGCTATTGGGGTGGGGTGATACTAACCAAGTTGACGGTGTGGGGGCTTCTTCCGGCTGTTCTCTTTGCGCTGGTATATTTCACGCTCGGTTGGTTTTCGGCGAATAGTTGGGAAAGCCTTCAATTCAGCCCTGCCAGAATAATTCCTTTTATTGGGCTGTTAGTGTGCTTGCTGCCCTACTTTCTGGCAGATGAGTATATCTTCCGGCGCATGCAAACGTGGCGGGGCTATTTTTGGGGGCTTGGGAGCAAAATCGGGCTGTTTGCGGTATTGGGCGGGGCAGTTTTGCTCAGCCCCGCCCAATTGGGTTTTCTTATAATTATTTTGCCGGTACTGTTTTTGCTGTTTGCAGTATTCGGGTTGGTCTCGCTGTGGCTCTTTTGGCTTATGCGCGATTTTGTGACCAACGCGGTATTGCAAACTTTGATTTTTGCTTGGGTAATCGCCTGTTTCTTCCCGCTTGTGTGACCTACAAACCGGGTTGTAGCCAACTACGCCTCCGCAATACGTCTTTGCCTAGCAAGCCCAATAATACCTCGGATTTAGTATTGGTAAACTCAGGGTGGTACTCAAAGCGATTGCGCTGGAAGTATTGCACCGTGTAGGTTTTGCCGTCATCCGGGTTTTTCTCCGCAAACTCATCGCTGATAGGATAGCCAAATATGCCTAACCCCCCATTATTGACCCAATAGCGCAAAAACGACCCGCCCAAGCTATAGCCGGTTTCGGGGAAATACCAGCGATCTGTAGAGCTTTTAAACGGGTCACCTTTAGGGAATTTGCGCTCCACCGTCAGTTGCACGCCTAGCAAGCCCAATAGCACCTCGAAGGGCGTACCCTTGTTTTCCGGGTGATATTCAAAGCGATTGCGCTCAAAATACTGCACGGTATAAACTTTATTGTCGGTTGGAGACACCTCTTTAAATTCCTCGGTAAGTGGGTAGCCAAAGATTGGCAATGCCCCGTTACGTTCCCAAAAAGTGCGGAAAGCATAGCCCAGATTGTGTCCGGTTTCGTTGAAATAGCGAATATTAGAATCGGCGGTGCGACTAGCGGCACGTTGGGTAGGATACCCGGAAGGAATAACCGAAACAGGTTGCCGCCCGATATTCTCGGCATGGTATTTTACATACTCTTGCACGATACCACCGAAATATTCGGTTGCTTTGTTTGAATTGAGCTTGATGTAACCGTAGATTGAGGTAGATTCGCCGGGTTGTAGGCTTTTACCTAAGCCCCAACGATAAGGGTTCGGCTTGTTGTCGGGGTCGCTGAAATCTACCGTCAACCGAAACTTGCTGCTAATTTTAGGGAAACCCTGCCCGGCATAATCTTGAGCTTCTTCGTAGGTATAACCGGGGTCGGGACCTTGTGTTTCCAGCACTGTATCGCCGGTATTTTTGATGGTAGCATCAATCCGCAGGCTTTGCCCACCCGGCAAAGTAGTTGGGGAAAATCTAAGGGACACCAATTCTGCCCCGTAGTTGGCGTTTTTTGCCGGTGTTATTATCACTTTAGCGGCTACATCGGCGCGAATCTTTGGCAACAAATCATAGGCAACCTGACCGGGGCAGGAGGTATTCATCACGTCACGATGAGCGCAAATGGTATTGATGGTTTTATCCACGAAGAAAATACGCGCTAATGCGTCAATTTTCTTGGCATCGGCTTTCCAGATTAGCAGTGCGGTCAGTGATGCCAATTGTGCATCGGTGGGGCGCGTGCTGGTAAAGCTACCAATCAGGCAAATGCCAATGCTACCCGGATTGTACTGTAGGGCATGTCCTGCGACTACGTTATCGCCGCCATAGCGTCCCTCGTAAATATTGCCTTTCCAATCAATCAGATAGTTGTAACCGATGTCCCCCCAGCCTTTTGTAATAGCATGATAATAGTAGATGCTACGCACATCCACGCTGGGGTCAGCATTGTAAGTGTTAGAGGTTTCGCTGTGATGTATGATTATCGCCTTCACGGGAACATACTCGCGGGGCCATATTTCGGTTCCGTTATGGAAGCGTAGGTTTTCGTTCGCCCCCCATGAAGCGCGTGAAATTATGGTGGGTTGGTTTGGCGTATCAGGCGTGACGGGTGGCGCAATTGCTTTTACGGGAGAGGGGCTGCTATCCAGAAAGGAAAGCCCGACCACACTAAGCGAGACTCCATTCGGTATGGTCACGCGATACTGGACGTATTGCCCGCTTGCTAGAATGGGGTTGCCAAATACTCGGTTTGCAGGGTATTGCCCTACCGGTCCGGCGCGGTCATCGCTTTCCTGCGTGATATTGAACCAATCGCTGAATTTAGCGCCATCGCTACTGACTCGCACTTGAAAAGCAAGCGAAGCCGAATTGCCGGAAAGCGCTTCCCAGTAAATTCCTACCGCGCTGAAAGTTTGACCAGCATTGAAAACCGCAGAAATATATTCCCCAGAAGCGGGAAATTTATCTTGCTCTATGAAGTCCGCAGCCGTAGCTTTGGCGCGTGCCAAGGCAAGGGGGAGCGTTGCCACTGCCGCCCCTGCCAGCGCTGTACCACCCGCCAACTTGAGGAAGCAGCGACGGCTTCTGCCCGCCCCAAGTGTAGTTCTAAATTCCCCCGGCATTTTTAGAATTGCCTCCCGTATAAAACAAGCAAAACAGCCATATATAATCACTTATTAAACGTGTAGATAATAGCACGGTTTCAGAGTATTAATGAATTTAAATGTCTATTTGTACAGACTCGCCTAAATATGATACGATAGAACACATTGCGAAAACAGGGATTTTTGTTAGAAGGAGATAATGCTTTGTACCCATTGCTTGAAGGCAAAAAAGCTCTGATTATGGGAGTTGCCAATAAACGTAGCATTGCTTGGGGTATTGCACAATCATTTGCAAAGGCTAATGCCGAAATCATTCTGACTTATCAGACTGAACGGTTGAGAGAAAATGTGGAACAACTGGCGGCAAGCTTGCAAACTCCCGCAACTGTTATTGGACCTTGCGATGTGCAGAGCGATGCCGAATTGGATGAGGTTTTTGAAAAGGTGGGCGCACACTTTGGCGGAAAGCTGGATACGCTGGTACACTGCCTTGCTTTTGCCAATCGCGAAGACTTGATGGGTAGTTTTACCAATACCAGCCGCGCCGGTTATGCGCTGGCGCAGGACATCAGCAGCTTTTCGCTTATTGCCACTGCCAAACGGGCGCGTCCCTTGCTGGAAGCGGCAGGCGGCGGTAGCATTATCAGTCTTACGTATTTGGGCGCAGAGCGAGTAGTGAAGAATTATAATGTAATGGGTGTTGCTAAAGCGGCGTTAGAAGCTTCGGTGCGCTATTGCGCTCAAGATTTGGGTACTCTAAACATTCGGGTGAACGCCATCAGCGCAGGACCGATTAAAACGCTGGCAGCTTCAGGTGTGCGTGATTTTGGCAAAGTGCTAAACTATGTGAAAGATATAACTCCCCTGAAACGTAATACTGAACAGGCGGAGGTGGGAGATACTGCTGTATTTCTTGCCAGCGAAATGGCGCGAGGGATAACCGGCGAGGTTATCCATGTAGATAGCGGCTACCATTTATTAGGTCTAATGGTGGCAGACGAATAGAAAGGATTTGCAGTTGAGCGTCGCAGACAGTGTCCATACCCCTGAATGGGTAAAGGATGCGATTTTTTACCAGATTTTCCCGGACAGGTTTGCCAGTAGCAACCGGGTGTCAAAACCGCATTTTGTGGAAAGCTGGAATAGCCCACCCACTACTCACGGTTATAAAGGTGGAGACCTGCTAGGGATTGCCGAAAAGCTGGATTACCTTGAAGATTTAGGGATTAACGCCCTCTATCTTAATCCAATCTTTCAGTCCACTGCTAACCACCGCTACCATACGCATGATTATTTTCAGGTTGACCCAATTCTGGGCGGCAATCCCGCCTTTCGGGAGTTGCTAGACGAAGCCCACAAACGCGGTATGCATGTAATTCTGGACGGCGTTTTCAACCATGCCAGTCGGGGATTTTACCAGTTCAACCATACCCTAGAAAATGGCGCAAATTCGCCTTATCTCGATTGGTTTAATTTTCGGGGCTTTCCGGTGAATGCTTATTCGGGCGATGTCAATTTCGATGCTTGGTGGGGCATTGCGGCGTTACCCAAGTTTAATGTCAAAACCCCGGCGGTACGTGACTATATTATGTCGGTTGGGCGTTTCTGGTTGGAGTTCGGCGCGGACGGCTGGCGGTTGGATGTCCCCAACGAAATTGACGATGATGAGTTCTGGCGCGAGTTCCGGCGGCAGGTCAAGGGCGCAAACCCCGAAGCCTATATCTGTGGCGAAATCTGGGAAAATGCCCGGCGTTGGTTGCAGGGCGATCAGTTTGATGCGGTGATGAACTATCTTTTTACCCGCGCTACGATGGGCTTTTTCATGCGCTCTTCCAAATTTAACCCTGAGACTATTCGCGATACCGGGCTGGATGGTCATGGCAGTATCCGCATGATTGACGCGCTTCAATTTGGCATCTTTATCAAGGAATTGCAAGAATTGTACCAGCCTGAAATCAATCAGGTCTTGATGAACCTGCTCGATAGCCATGATACCCCACGCTTCCTGACTATCGCCGGGGGCGACAAGAGCGCGTTGAAATTGGCTACCCTGTTCCAGATGACCTATCCCGGCGCGCCTAGCATTTACTACGGAGATGAGATTGGGATGGAAGGCGCCCGCGACCCTGATTGCCGCCGCTCCTTTCCGTGGGATGAAAAGAATTGGGATAATGACCTCCGCGATTACTTCAAACGCGCTATCGCTCTCCGCAAGCAGCATCCTGCTTTCCGACGCGGCAAATTCGATACGCTTTACGGGCAAGACAACATGTATATTTTCGGGCGGCGTATGGCTGATGAGCATTTCATTGTGGTAATGAATTTGACCGAAATGGTATTATCAGAGTTGCCGCTCTTTACTCCCGCTGACTCGAAGGAATATCTGGAGGGGGGCTACCACTACCGCGATTTGTTTGATAAACCGGGTGAGGTCTATGATTTTTCACCGGGTGTAGGGTCAGAAAGCGGTTTCCGGCTACCTCCCCGTAGTGCTGCTGTTTTGCAGCGGGTAAGATAAGGCGCGATGGAACGGGTAGTTCTCTCCCATGTACAGGTTGCGCCGTTGCTCAAGCTCCAGCGGGATGGCGCAACCGAAACCGAAATTTCCCCTAACCTTTCGCTTTCAAAGGTCGGGGTTCAACTTACCGCTAAAGGTGTGCTATTTCCCGGTGGGGAAACGTTGTCGTGGGCGGATGCTGAAAAGATAAGCGAGGCGGAAAACAGTTGCTATGTGCTGTCACAGGACGGCAGCTTGAGCAAGATAGAGGCTTATTCGGACGAAACCAACCGTTACTGTAGCTTGTTACCTACCCGCGCCGCGCCTACCCTTCTGATTTCCGGCATTCTCATGCACCGCATCAAAGATACCGACCCCTACCAAGATACGCTGAGCAAAATCAAGGCAATTGAGCCGGTTACTGGCAATGTGCTAGATACCTGTACAGGGCTTGGCTATACCGCGATAGAAGCCGCTAAAAGAGCAGAGCGCGTAACCACCATCGAGTTTGACCCGGCGGTACAGGAAATTGAGTGGCTTAATCCATGGTCGCAAGCCCTGTTCGATAACCCGCGCATCACTCGAATGCGAGGCGACAGTTCCGAAATTGTGCCGAGTTTTGAAACTGAATCTTTCCACCGCGTTGTGCATGACCCGCCCACTTTCAGCCTTGCTGGGCAGCTTTACTCCGAAGAATTTTACCGCCAGTTATACCGGGTGCTAAAACGTGGCGGTATCCTCTTTCATTATATCGGCGACCCCAAGAGCAATTACGGCACACGCACTTTCAAGGGGGTAATTCGCCGCTTGCAAAGCGCCGGATTCAAGCGTGTAGTCATGCGCGAAGCCGCTTTCGGGGTAGTGGCGTATCGTTAAGCCTATACTCAGGTGTTTGTACTTTATCTTGGGTATGCTTCGAATAGGTACACTTTGCTATACTTGCCACTCAAACCAAGAGGAGTTATTTGTCGTTCCTACGTAATTGCCTGTAAATAGCGGTACTTCCTAGTAACGCCAATAACCAGAATCCACCTGAAAGATAGCCTCCTATTACATCGGTTAGATAGTGGACACCCAGATATATTCGGCTCAACCCTATCATGAAAATAAGGAGCAACATCAACAATGTCCATCCCAACCTTAAAGTGTTACGCTTGAAGAATTTCAGACCAAGCCACAAGAGCAAGCCAAAATAGCAAAATGCAACCGTAGCATGTCCACTCGGAAAGCTGAAGGAATCGGGACGCTCTATTACACTAGTCCACATTTGTGGGCGCGAGCGGCGAAATAGAAACTTCATCGCTTGATTAATCACCACGCCACCCCCTACTACCAATAGCAATAACCAGCCATAAAAATAATATTTGCGCCAGACAAATATTCCGACTGTGACGAGGGTCAGAATCACAATACCAAGCGCATTTCCTAATGAAGTGAACAGCGTAAAAACCGTATCTAGTAGCGGATTTGCAAAACTATGTACCCAATTTCCAAAGCTGGAGTCCAGATTGGTAAATTCATTTTGTAATAGGTTTTCGGTTAACTCGACAAAGAACCACAGAAACAGCAACGCCCCGGCTAATGAGACTACCGCGTAAAAACCCAATTGCTTTATCAGGTTAAACAGCGTTTCGAACCGGGGGATTTTTCTGAAGAAATTTATCATACATGCCAATGCCATTTCTCTTGTAAATGCGAAATGAAATAGTCTCAAAGGACTTCTAAAACAATATTGCAATCGCGAAATTATTTTGAACGCAAAACCCACAATGATAGGTTATATTGTAACAAATATTATTCTCTGAATCGCCTTGTTTAACCCGCAAAAGGTATTTCAATAATGTATATTAACCGTTGTTTCAGCCAGTTTCGCCGAAATTTCCAGCGGTAGTTTGTACCTGAATGTGCATATGGATAGTCGTCTGAGTGCTGTAGTGACACATGGGGTTGGTTATACAGGCTTCTCACCCTAGCATTTAGGTCTCAAGACGGGCATTACCCTTTCTGCCAATGAGATTCTTCATGAGCAAAATGCCAATATTACCATTAATGAGGGGAAAAGAAGTGCCTTGCGTAAAATGACGCAAATAACTGGCGAGTTGAGAGAAGCCCTGCAACGCGATAACCTTGAAGGTTTCGGTGAGATAAATGATATGAGATGCGGTTCAAGCTCTCAAGAATTGCTTAAATTCCGACCACCTGAACCAATTCTCAGGTGTTCCTGCTACACTGTTAGGACTCGACATTTTTTTTATCCGGTAAGTTGCCATTTTTGACAGCGCAGCGAATATGACCATAAGTTTGAATAACATCGCATAAATGCTTCCATAATGCTTTTTGAAAAGAAGCTGCTTACTGTTTTGTAGCTGCCAATTGAGCTTGCGCCAACGTTTGTCACTACTCTGTGACCCCAAATGAATTATACTTATATTACCCAGATAATATACTTCTTTCCCGGCTTTTCGCAAACGAAAACTCAAATCGTTTTCTTCACCGTACATAAAGAACTGCTCGTCAAACCCGCCAATCTCCTTTAATATGGCGGTGTTAAATAACATAAAAGCTCCCTGCACCGCTGCCACCGGCTTAATCTGATAACTCTCCTGCTCACGGGAATTTGGGAATAAGGGATGATATAATTTACGCCCTAACCCGGTTAGTATCAGGAACTCGCGCCACAAATTCAGATAACCCGTATAGGAACCTTGAAATGAACCGTCCGCATTCAAAAGGCGTACCCCGATTAACGCTACTTTCGGGTGAAACTCCATAAATTCTGTAACTTGCTGCAAACATTCGGGTAATACAATCGTATCACTATTTAGCATGAGACTATATCGCCCGTAAGCTAATCCCAGACCCTGATTATTAGCAGCTCCAAACCCGCGATTTCCCCGGTTTGCAATCAGCCTAACTTTGGGGAATCTCTGCTTTAACGCTTCTATACTACCATCTACCGAACCGTTATCCACCACGATTATTTCGTAGCTAAACCCCCCCGGTGGGTTAGAATAAACCGATTCTATCGTTTGCAGCAATAAGTCTCGTGTGTTCCAGTTAACGATAATTATCGAAAGGTCAACCGTTGCGAAAGGCATTTTTACCTCATAAAATGGGCGAGCTTCTAAAGCTCACCCCTTTACTTGTTTTGTTGTTTCCTATTGCAATGTATAGCCGATTGTTACAGAAGTAACCGATGGTGTCCATGCTCTATTTGCGCTACTGGTAAACGACAGCCTGTAGCGGATATAACGTCCGGGCGGGTTGGTGATGCTTGCGCCTGTAACGCTTACTGCCGTTGACCATGCACTCCAGTTAGTCCCATCTACCGATGTTTGGGTTTGCACCGATAGAGCAGCGCCAGTCGGAACAGTACCATTCCAGCCAATTACGCCCCATCCTATCACTTGAGAACCCGCGTCAATCGTGGCACTGGTAAAGGTACCGCTGGTGGGGAAGGCGTTAACCTGAATCCACTCCGACTGCAAATTATTATTATTGGTTGAAGAACTATAGAGGAACACGTTTAGTGAGGTAGAAGTAGTCAGATTATGGGTTGCTACCAGCGTGTTATTTACAAAGTATTGAACGTTGGTAGTACCTACCACAATCTTGAAATTGTAGAAAGTATTGAAGCTGACAGTAGCGATTTTGGTTTGTAAACTGCTACGCCCAATACTTGTACGGGCATAAACAGCGGTTGGGTCGCTGGAAGGCACTCCAAACATAGCCCAAGGACCGGTATTTAAAGGTAGTCCTGTGGTAGCCCAGCCAAAGTTTTGGTTCGCGCCCGCCACGTTTGAGAAACTTACTCTCCCCTCTACAATATTACGGGCATAATTGGTGTTGCTACTAATATAAGCGCCCTTAACCAACACAATATTATTTGTAATAGTGGCACTTCCGCTAAGATTGGTTCGCCCCAAAGACCATTTAGAAGTGTTCAGCGTGGTTGAAGTAAAATCATCTTGGAACGTTGGGAGTAGTCCGGCAGCAGTAGTAGCACCTGTAGTCAGACAGCTTGCATTACTCATAGTAGCAGTATTGCAAACTGTAGCCAGAGAGGGACTCAGCGTTGGCGCTGCCGAAACAGTGAAAGCGTTAGCTAAAGCACCGGTTTGCCCATCCGGATTTCTAATAGTGAGAGAATAAACGCCGGGGGCAAAGTTCTGAGGCACTATCGCAGTAAGTTGAGTAGGTGAAATATAGGTAACATTGCTCAAAGCTGTTGCGCCTAATTGTACAGTAGCGGTAGATGCAATGTTAGCCCCATTAACCGTAATAGTGCGAGCTATAGCGTTTGCGGGTGTCACATTCGCTATAACTGGCGCTAATACTTGCACCGTAAAGGCGTTTGCCAAAGTATCCGCTTGACTATCAGGATTTGTAACGGTAAGGCTAAAGACACCGGCGATAAGTCCCGCAGGTACTACTGCCGTCATCTGGGAAGCATTTAGCACGGTAACGTTGGTCAAACTAGCGTTGCCAAGCATGGCGGTAGCCCCTGCTACGAAATTAGAACCGCTTATTGTGACATTGGTAGCGGTAAGTGTGCCACCTGTAGCCGGGCTTATACTGCCAAGAGTTAGCGCAGGGGCAGTAATGGTAACTCCGGCGGAACTGGTAACACTACCGCTTGTCACAACTACACTGTTGGGATAACTGCCT
>NZ_JBAXHI010000052.1:0-21656 GCF_037138995.1 Candidatus Chlorohelix sp.
GTTCTAATGCGCTTTCTGATGTGCGGCGGCTGGTGTTCGAGGATTGGAAGGCAAGCGCAGATTGGTATGAGGTCGGGAAGCTTGCCCAATTACAGGGGGCGCGTCCGGTGTGGGGAGGAACGGCGGTAACGCTGCCACCCGCGCCGCGTAGTTATGCGCTTGCCGGGACTCCTAGCGAGAACCGTTATAGCGCGTGCGTGTATGGCAATCTGAATTATTTTGCCATTGGCAATAAGCTGTACAAGCTGACGGCTGACGCTAATAGAAATTTTACGAGCTTTGTTGATACGGGTTTGACGTTTGCGGCGGGTATTTCGGATATGTGCGTACATGCGGGGTTGCTGTTTATCGCTTGCGTTAGCTCAAAAACTTACAGCTATGATGGTACAACTTTGACGGATGTGACTGCTACCTACGGCGGTTCTTTTTTTGTGGCGAGTTACGCGGGGATGCTGTTCTGGGTTTCGGGTGGCGCGGATGTGTTGAACTGGCGCATTCCGGCAACCGGTACTAATTATAGTCAGAATATGGGCGTAATTCTATCGTTAGTTCCGGCGGGCGGTTCGTTATGGCTTGGGGTTGAGATGGGGCTGTCTCGCTTGACTGGGCATTTGAGAGCGGGGAATCCTTCTGCCGCGCCCGGTGTGCTGAACCTGTTCGAGCCTGAGATTGCGATGGTTGCTCCGGTTTCGTCTTTTCGTCCTACTACTGCTGCCGCAGAATATAACTTTTACCGGATGGTGGCGGCGCATGGTTATTTGTGGTTTCCGGTGAATGGGCGGCTGTATCGTATGCGCTTTTCGGACAGTTTGGGGATGGGGCAGGGCATTGTTGAGCCGCAACCGCTTTATGGGAAGTCGCGCGGTTTAGCTTTTTGTGATGGGCTGGTGGTGTGGGTGTGTGAGTCTGGGGGTTGGCGTTATATCTGGTGTTGGTCGCCTGAAGTGGGCTGGTGGCTGCTGGATGCGGGCGGGCTGACTACTCAGAATTATGGGCAGCCTTTTTGCGGCTTTCCAACTTGCCGGGATGCGGCGATTTGCTGCACGCTGCAAGGGGAGATTCGGGTGACGCGCTGGGGTCTGGATAGTTCGTATCCTTCCGGGCGCAACCCTTCGAGCTTTGGGTTAAGTGATGTGTTGGCAACGGGTTATATTCGGTTGCCTTTGCTCGGGCTAGAGGCTTGTGCGAAAGCTGGCGGGGAGAATGGGCGAGAGGTGGCGGCGCGTATTACCGCAATTGGGGTGGAGTGGGGTTTGCCCGGCTATTTGAATAATTGGTTCGACCCTTCGCCCTATGTGACGGGCGGGGCAAGCGCGGGGACTATCAAGTTTACGCCGCAATTTTCAACGAATGCGGGGGCGACTTGGTCATCTCTTACTGCTTACGCTCCTTTAACGGGGGCGTTATTTCAGAATGGTAAATATCGTTGGTCGGTGGATTCAACATACGGTGAAGCGATTACGGAAGCCGGTACTCAACCGGGTTGTTACGAGATTATGTTGAAGCTGGAAGGGGCGCATTTTCCGGCGGTGCGGCGGGTGTGGCTGGAGTATCGTTTGGAGCGGGTGCAGCATGCTAGTAAGCGTGAGTGGAAAATAAAGCTGGCGTTGGGTGCGCCTGACACTACCCTCAATCTAGGTGGTCAGGTTGGTAACACAAGCGGGGGTTGGAGTTCGGTTGCGGCGGCGCTGTCCGCGATACGGACATTATGGAGTAACGGTAATACGGTGGATTTTTATGATTTGGACGGTAGCGGGGCGTATCGGGTGAAGGTGGCGAGTTTCAAGGCGGTGCGTTCGTCTGTGGCTGTGCCGTATGAGTGGGAGATGGCGTTGACGTTGGCGGAGGTGCAGGAGTGATTGGGGGGGCATCGAGGGCAATAGCCCTCTCCCACAGGATGCGCCCACGATACGATAAAGAAGGAGAAAATTAAATGCTTGGACAGGATGCGGCGATGATGTACCCGTTGCGGTTGCGGGGCAAGGAGTTGAACGAGGATGACGAGGGGCGACGCGCCCGTTATATGCGTTATCTCGATTTTTACAAGGGCAATCAGTGGACGAATATTGTTCCCGAACGGGCGGGGCAACGCCGCTTGACTGCCAATTATGCGCGAGCGTTTATCAAGAAGGGGGCGAGCTTTTTGCTAGGGGCGGGGGTGCGTTATGAGTGCTACGACCCGCTGGCGCAAGCCGCGTTGGAGCGTTTGTGTAGCGAGAACAGTTTTGATTTGCTGGATTATGAGGCGGCGACTGATTGCGCGGTGTTGGGCGATGGCGCGTTCAAGGTGACGCTGCGACAGGATGGGTCGGTGCGGGTGAGGAGCGCGGATGTGCTGAACCTTAGTTGTGAATGGGCGGGGGATGATATGCGCCGTCTGTTGCGCGTGACCGAACGCTACATGCTGAGCGCGGAGGAGGCTTTCGCGCTGGCGGGGATGTTGCCGCTACAAGGCGCGGTGGAGGTGGAGGAAGCGTGGACGGAGCAGGAGTTTCGGGTGCGGATTGCGAATGACCCGCGCCTTGATAAGGTGCAGCCCAACCCCTACGGCTTTATCCCCTATGTGGTGTTTCCGAACGAGCGGCGACCTCGTATGTTTTGGGGCGATTCGGATTTGGTTGACATAATCGAGTTATGCTCTGAATTTAATGTGCGGATGAGCGTGATGTCGCAGCTTTTACAGTTTTCGGGCAATCCGGTGTTGGTGCTGGAAGGGGTGGACGGCAGCGATGGGCGTTTGCGGGTGGGACCCGGCGCGGTGTGGGAATTGCCGCCGGATAGTCGCGCCTACCTATTAGAATTGTTAGGGCAGGGCGGTTTGCAGGCGCACATGGATTATATTTCGGCGTTGCATCGCGCCCTGTTTGATTTGGCAGAGATGCCCCATTCGGCGTTTGCGCGAGATGTGCCGGGGGGAGTTTCGGGCGTGGCGTTGGAAATGTTGCTGTATCCGTTGGTGCAGAAGGTTCGGCGCAAGCGTCAAATTTGGACGGAGGCGTTGGAGAAACGCGCTCGCATGGCTCTGCGCTTGCTCGGCTTTCCGGCTGATGTGGCGGTGCGGGTAGTTTGGGCGGATATTTTGCCGCGAGACCGCGCTTCGTTGGTGGCAAATGAGATTGCGTTGGTGGGGCAAGGGATTCACAGTCGCGCCACCGCGAACCGTTTGTTGGGTACGGAGAATCCAGAGGCAGAGGCGGAAGCGGCTTTGGCGGAGATGCAAGGGGGCGCGAATATGCGGAAGCCGTTGCAGGTGAGCGGGGCGTTGGTGCAGGGTTTGGCGCAAGCGGCGGGGTAGTGGCAATAGCGGGGGGGTTCAGGCAAGGGGCTTAAGCCCCTTGTTACAAGCAGGGTTCGGATTCTGTAGGAGCAACCTCCGTGTTGCAACAAAATGTTAAGGGAAGGTTGGTTTTATGGGCGGGGCAGCGGTGAATTTGGTAATATCGGCTGATGGAGCAGCCTCTCACAAGCTAATTTCTCAAGGGGTAGCGGTTGGCACAGCTATTTCCTATGCGGAGAGGTCGGCGCGATTGCTGGAAAGGTTGCACCGCTGCGGGTATGAACTGGAGCTATATTCGCTGGATGAGGCGTTTTTGTTTTTACGTGAGGGGAAGCTACAGGCAAGGGGTTTAATACGGGCGGTGAGGGCGCAAGCGGGGGTTTCGGTGAGTATTGGGGTTGCGCGTACCAAAACGCTGGCGAAAATTGCCAATCAACGCGCCCGTCAAGACCTTTGGCATGAGGGCGCTCTGGATATTTCGGAGTGGGGCGAGGAGGAGGTGGACAAATTGCTGGTAGCTACGGATGTGGCGGAGGTGTGGGGCATTGGCAATCAGTGGGCAACTTTGCTGAGTCATTATGGTTATAGCAGCGCGTTTGACCTGAAGTATGCGCCGGAGCAATGGTTGGAGCAGCGGTTTTCGGGCGTGGCGCGGCGGGCAGCGTTGGAGTTGCGGGGCGTGTCGTGTGTTTCGCCGGAATTGGCTGTGCCATCTCCAAACGCGCTGGTGTGGTCGCATTCTTTCGGGCAAGCGGTGGCAAGATTGGGCGATTTGAAGGCGGCGGTTTCGGAGGGCGCGGCGTATTTGGGCGAGAAGTTGCGGCGGCAGTGGTCGAGGGCGAGCGTTTTGCAGGCGTTTTTGTATGCCGATTCTTATGTTGCACATATCACGTTGCCGTTACCGCAATCCACCAATTGTACGTCCGCGTTGACCGATTGCGCTTGTGCGGGGTTGGAAAAGATTTATCGCGTGGGGTATCGTTATCACAAGGCGGGGGCGTTGGTGACGGGGTTGTCGTAGGGGCAATCGAGGGCAATAGCCCTCTCCCACAGGATGCGTTGGTTGGGTAGGTTCTGGGGGGATTGGGGCAATCGTTAGAAGGGCGACTCAAGCGTCGCCCCTACGGGTTAATTTTCTTGGAATGGGTGGGAGCTATGCGGGTGATTGAGGCGATTGTGCGGGACATTGGGGAGTTTTCGCGGCGATTGTTGCCGGAGCATGCCTTGCGGGGCTATCAACTGGAGACGGCAAGGGCGATTTTGTCGCTCATTGCGGGGAAGCGGGGCGGTAAAGCGGTGGCGGTGTTCTCAAGGCAGAGCGGTAAGGATGAAATGCTGGCGCAAACGCTGGCATTTTTGTTGTTCACGCGGCAACAGCGGGGTGGGCGGATGGTGGTGGTGTTGCCGAGCCATCAGCAAGCGAGCATTTCAATGAATCGGCTGGTAAACCGCTTGGAGAATATCGCGCTGTTGCAGGGGCGTTTTCGGGCGGCGGGGCGTGAGGTGCAATTGGGCAATGCTTCGGTGCGTTTTATGAGTGGGGCGGCTTCGGCGCAGGTGCGGGGCGATACTGCCGACCTGCTGCTGGTGCGAACGAGGCGCAAGATATTGCCCCTGAGATTTGGGATGCGCGTTTCGACCCGATGGGCGCGAGCGTCAATTCGCCCACTTTGTTTATGGGTACGCCGTGGACTTCGCGAACGCTGTTAGCGCGGGAGATGAAGGAGGCGCAACGGCAGCAACGCTTGTATGTGGTGGATTGGCGGAGGGTGGCGCAGGATGTTCCGCCTTATGGAGAACGGGTGCGGCAGCGCATTGCTCAGTTTGGGGAGCATCATCCTTTCGTGCAGACCGAATACGAGTGCCGCGAACTGGAGGGCGAGGGCGGGCTTTTTCCCGCTTCCCGTTGCGCCCTGATGCGCGGTTCGCATGCGCGGCGGGTGAGCGCGTTGCCCGGTTGCGAATACGCTTTGTTGGTGGATGTGGCGGGTAGCGATGAGACTTCCGCAAGAGGCGAGGATAACGCCAGCCGTAACCGCGATAGCACCGCCGTGACGGTGGTTGAGGTGGAGAGCGGCAGCGATGGCTTGACGGTTTATCGGGTGGTGAATCGCTATTTGTGGCGCAATGTGCCGTTGCAAGCGCAAGCGGATAGGCTGGCGGGTTTGGCGCGAGAGACATGGCAGGCGCGTTTTGTGGTTTTGGACGCAACGGGCATCGGGGCGGGTTTGGCTTCCACGCTCAGGGCGCGTTTGGGGAGAAAGGTTTTGCCCTTTGTGTTCAGCCTTAAAAGCAAATCCGATTTGGGCTGGCAGTGGCTTGGGCTGATAGAGAGCGGGCGTTATTTCGAGTACGCGGAGGACGGCGCGGCAGATACTCGCCTGTTCTGGGAGCAATTGGCGGCGGTGGAATTCGAGGCGCTGGCGGGACCGGGGCGGATGTTGCGCTGGAGTGTGCCAGACCCAACCTTGCATGACGATTTGGTAATGAGCGCGGCGTTGACGGCAACGCTAGAGGAGCAAGATTGGCGGCGTAAACTCGCCCGCAGCCTGACACAATGATAATTTCAACATAACTGTTACCAAAATTAACCTAACTTTAATGTTTCTCTAATGTATATAAGCTATAACTAGCTTAGAATAAATCTTACTTATATTTGGGTAATCCTAAGTGTTGTTATAGTAGATTTGTTATATTTTCTATAGCTATATAACATTGCGGCATACATTGTTTCTACGTTGTGGGAATTATTAAAAAATGCAAATCAAAACGGATTCGCCGGAGAAGCAAGCTTTCCTGATGGCGCTTAAAGCTAAGCTAAAAACGTATGCCGCTAAAAGAATAATCTTTATCTGCCAGCTTATAATTCTTATACTAGCCGTTTTCTATCTTATAATAGTCAATTCAATCCTGAGCGTAAACCCCTTTGTTGAAATATTGGCGGTTGTGTTGATTGTGGGGGTGTTGCTGCCATTTATGGTACAGCAAGGCAATCCGCTCTCACAGGCATCGCGCCAAGCTAGAAGATTAAGGGCGTTGCTGGAGGCGCGTACCAAGTTTATGCTGGAACACGCGCCGCTTGGCTTCGCGCTAAGCGACTATGAAGGGAAACTGGTACAGGTTAACGCCTATCTATGCGAATTGCTTGGCTACTCCGAAGCGGAAATGGTCAACCGCCGTTTCAAAGAATTTCTCCACCCCGATGAGCCTGCTATCCCAAAGGAACTGTTGCAGCAACTTGTCTCAGAAGAAATCAAGCATTATCAGTTAGAACGCCGCGCTCTTACGAGCCAAGGCACGTATATTTATATATTGCTTGAATTAGATATGGTTGCCTCCGAAAAGAAAATAGAGGAGCCGCTTTATTTTATCCAAGTATTAGACATAAATGAAAGAAAGCTGGCAGAGCAACTGGCGCTTGAGCGCAATGATGTGTTGGAAATGGTGGTGCGAGGCGAGCCTCTACCCAAAGTTATTGCCAAATTGGTGGATATGGTGGAGCATCGCCGTTCGGGCGTGTATTGCGCTATTATGCTGGTGCGGGATGGGCGACCCTATTTTACGGTTGCGCCAAGCCTTTTTACTAACCACCCAAAGGCGTTGGAGCATTTTCTCGATGAGTGGTCGGGTAACCCTAATAAGGTTGATGAAATAGCGATGACCGGCACGCAATGGAGCGCCCCCGTTTTATCCAGTAACGGGCAGTTGTTGGGCGTGCTGGCGGTTTATTTTGAGGGTAAAGGTAGCCTAACTACCTCTGATTTTGAACTGTTCGAGATGATTACCCGCATTGCCGTTATTGCGCTGGAACAACGCCAAATGAGCGATATGCTGAATTATCAGGCGCATCACGATGCTTTAACTGGCTTGCCCAACCGCCTGATGTTTAACGAGCGCCTTGAGCAGAATATTTTCTTTGCCCGGCGCAATAATACTAGAGTGGGTCTTTTCTATATTGACCTTGACCGCTTTAAGGTGGTTAACGATACGCTAGGGCATCATGTCGGCGACCAATTGCTGATTGAGGTGGCGCACCGCTTGCGTAGCTCTGTCCGCCGCAGCGATTCGCTTGCCCGTATGGGCGGGGATGAGTTTACGGTGGTGCTTGGCTCCCTCAAAGCTCCGCAAGAAGCCGCCTATATTGCCGAACGCATTATTGAATCTTTGGATAAGCCCGTGCGAATCGGTTCGCATGAATTACATGTCACCGCTAGTATTGGCATTAGCCTTTATCCCGAAGATAGCAGCGATGGCGAGGAAATGATGCGTAATGCCGATACCGCAATGTATCGCGCTAAAGCTACAGGCATGAATAATTATGTGTTTTACTCCAATGATATGAATACCTATTCGCACGAGCGGCTCGATATGGAAAACCAGTTGCGCGGCGCGTTGGGTAGAAACGAATTTGTGTTGCATTTCCAGCCTATGATTAACCTGAAAAATCGTCAGTTGCTGGGTTTTGAGGCGTTGATACGCTGGCAATATCCTAAATTGGGCATGGTTCCGCCCGGCAAGTTTATTCCGATTGCGGAGGAAAGCGGCATAATTGCAGGTATCGGCAAGTGGGTGTTGGAAGAAGCCGCGCGGGAGTGTCACAAGTGGCTCGATATGGGCTTGGGCGACCTGAGCGTGGCGGTTAATATTTCCGAGTTTCAGTTTGAGCGGTACGATTTTGTAAGTACGATTGCCGCTGTGCTAGAACGCTGGCAACTGCCTGCCCATTGCCTGAAGCTGGAAATTACCGAAAGTTTGCTGGTGCGTCAACCGGTTGAAGCAAATCGCAAGCTGACGCAATTGTTCAATTTGGGCGTAATGGTAGCGATTGATGATTTCGGTACCGGTTATTCCTCGCTGAGCTATCTCCAAAATCTGCCGGTGGATATTCTCAAGATTGACCGCTCTTTTGTAAATCGTATCACCTCCGCAGACAAGGAGCAGAATTCGCAGCGGGCGTTGGTGAATGCGGTGATTGTGCTGGCGCATAGCTTTGGGATGAAGGTGGCAGCGGAAGGGGTTGAGACTGACGAGCAGTTATATTTGCTGGAAAGTAATAATTGCGATATAGCGCAGGGTTATTTGTTCGGAAAGTCTATGTCCGCTTCGGATGTTCCCGCTTTCGTTTTGTTGCAAAAAGCCGAATCCCGCCGATGAATCGGTAGGTTCGGGGCGTTCGTTGGCGAGAGGGTTTTAATTGGTATCCCCCGTTCGGGGGACAGGTGGGCGCATTCCATTTTGGATTTTGGATTGCCGATTTTGGATTGAAGCCCTCTCGCCCAATCCATGAGAATTAACCCGTAGGGGCGGTTCTTGTCGCAACACGGAGGTTGCTCCTACAAATCCCATGAGATTTGCGCCACCGAACGAGGGCGCATCTTGAAAAAAAAGAATTTAGGCTGTTGACAAAATATAAGTTATCGGATAGAATAGCTTCAGTTCGATGAATGTCGATGAATGGCGCATTAGCCACCGACACAACCGCCTGCGGTAGCGTTGCGCTTCCGGCTTTGAAGATACAGGTGGACGGGCAGTGTAACAGCGGTTGCATCTCCCGCTAATGGATTATATCTTTGCAATTAATGTTCTCCTAGCAAGAAGATACGGTACACCCCGTATCTTTTTGTTTTCATACAGCTTTTATAGCCCAACAGGCTTTCCCCTTATATGCCTCTTTTCCGTACTTGCAACAGCCCTGAATTAGAAGTTGACAAAATATAAGCTATCGGGTACATTTTCGTCTGGTGAAAAATCAGGAGAAAATAATGCGCGGCAGACCAAGAAAAGACCCAGAACATGCAGGCGAACGGCAGACTGTCCAATCGGTAGAGCGCACCTTCGATATAATGGAAGCGTTGGCGGAGTTCAAACGCCCGGTGACGCTCTCGGAATTGAGCGGGAAAGTTGACCTCAATATTAGCACGGTACATCGCTTGCTCTCCACCCTAATCGAGCGCGGCTATGCCCGTCAAGACTATGCTACCGGACGTTACATTGTGGGCAATCGTTTGGTATCGTTGGCAAGCGGCATGGATGGCGGGGGCGATTTACAGAGCGCGGCGCATCCCGCCCTGCAACAATTGGCGCGTGGTATCGGCGAAACCGCTAACCTTTCGGTACGTAGCGGCGACCAGCTTGTGTATATTGACCAAGTGCAAGCGGACAGGTTGATGCGAATGTTTACCCGCGTTGGCTCTAGCGTGCCGCTCTATTGCACCGGCAGCGGCAAGCTCTTTCTGGCGTTTGGCAGCGAACCCGCCCCGCTAGAGCGCTATTTGCTCTCGAATCGGCTGGAACCTCGCACCCCCGCCACTTTTACCGACCCGCTCTCCCTCAAAAAAGAGTTGGCGACAATTCGCGAGCGTGGTTATAGCTTCGATAACGAGGAGATGGAGGAAGGGGTAATTTGTGTGGCAGCCCCGATTCTGGATCGCGCCGGGCAGATTGTAGCGTGCCTTAGCATCAGCGGACCGACCAGCCGTTTAGGCGCAAAAGGGCAGATGGAATTGATGGAAGTGGTGGAGGCAGTTAAGAATGCCGCCCACGAAACCGCCAACCGTTTGAATAATTCGTAGGGGCGTGGCTCGACACGCCCTCGCTCAGTGCCTGAACTTAAATACGTCATTTTTAGGAGGTTTGCGTATGCTCTTTGCCATGCGTCGCACTTGCGTACTGCTATTCGCCCTTGTTGCGTTGAACCTGTTGTTACTGGCGGTTCCTCCGGTTGAGGCGACCGCGCTTGAATCCTCTTCTGCTATCAGCTACGCCCCCGATACGGCTTTTAACCCAAATGTAACCAACTTGTCCACCACTACTAATGCGCGTCAGAAGTTTGGTATTGCCACCCATCCGTGGTGGCTCGATATGTTCCTCGACCGTTTTATTACCTACTTCAAAGACCTGAAGATTACAACGGTGCGCCTTCCTTACGAGTGGAAAGTATTTGAGCCGCAAGAGGGGGTTTTCGATTTCTCGCGAGAAGACCGTATCTTGAATCGTTTGAGGGACGAGGGCTTCGAGGTGGTGGCAGAATTTGTGACTGTGCCGCCGTGGGCGAGCGCGAATAAGGAGGAATGCGTCAGAAGTGATGTGTATTGTCGCTTAGACCCTAGCAAATCCGCGCAATTGGCGAGGGCGGCGCAAATGTCGGCGCAGCGTTACCCCTTCATTCGTAACTGGGAGTTTTGGAACGAGCCGGATATGTGGCCCAACTTCGGGCGGAGCGACATCGGCGATTACGCCCCATGGCTCAAGGTTTTTTACGATGCGATAAAACAGGTTGACCCTACCCTGCTGGTGGCGGCTACCAGCCAAAGCGGTTACGATTATATGGATTGGCTCTATAATTATAGTGATGCGACGTTCGGGATGCACCCGTGGGATGCGGTTGCTTACCATCCCTATACCACTGAATATTGCCACATGGACGCAAAAACGCGCAGGGTGAGCCTGAATTTTAACGGGGTGGAGCGTCTCCGCGAGTTGATGGTGCAGCACGGGGACGGCAATCAGCCGATGTGGCTAACGGAGATGGGCTGGCTTGGCACGCCCGAAGACCAGACCACTTGCTTGAAAGAGTCTTTCGATTATGTCGCCACGCGCCCCTTTATCACGATGGGGCTTGTCCATATGCTGCACGATTGGGAGTTGGAGCAGTTCGGCTTGATGAAGGTCAAGCAGAGCATTATAGACAAACGCCCTCTGCAAAGCGGCGATGAGTTTGTACCCAAACAGCCCTATTATGATGCCTATAAATATTATGATAAAAGCCCCTTGCCCTCTTGCCCAACCGCTACCATTACCGCCAACACGCTCGTCTTTACCGCGACACGCCACACGGTGACGGGCGTTTTCAAAGGCGCGTGGGAGCGGGGCAGTTTAACGCTGTTCGGCTTCCCCCAGACCGGGCAGTTTTACGAGCGCAACCCTGCCGATAATAACTATTATTTGGTGCAGTATTTCGAGCGGGGGCGGATGGAATATCACCCTGAGTTTAAGGGTACGCCCAATGAAGTTATGTTCGGCTTGCTCGGTAATCAACTTTTAATCGAGCGAGGCTGGCTAAACTCGAACGGGCTACCTATTGCCGGCGCAACCTTGCCCGAAGCCAAACCCGCCCGTACCGGCGCAAATTTGATGTGGTTCCGCGAGACGCAGCACACCCTCTCCGGCGCGTTCTTGCAAGCGTGGAACAAACAGGGGGGGCTTGCTATCGTGGGCTTGCCCAAAACGCAGGTGTTTGAGGAGCGCAATCCCGATGATGGCGGCACGTATCAGGTGCAGTATTTCGAGCGGGCGCGAATGGAGTTGCATCCCGGCAAGAACGGTCAGCCTGATATTGTGCTGTTCGGCTTGCTTGGCAACGAGCGGTTGCGCTTGCAAAGTCGCCTTCTTGGCGATAATCAGCCCAATCTTGGGGCTTATTACAATCCTGCTTTGCCAGAGTTCCGGGTATAACTCCGAATCCTCCGAACCCATAGGGGCGTATTTGAATACGCCCTTCCCATGATTGCCCCTGTGCGAGGGCGCATCTTATCGCAACACGGAGGTTGCTCCTACCAATCCGTGCCGCCGAACCCGTTCCCATTCATTTATAATTTAGGGCTTTTCTTCATTTCGCAAATCCTATATAATTTAATCAAGAAATTACCCTGAAAAAAAATTAAACCAAACCATTTAATTATTATTGAAAATAGGGATTTTTTTGAAATGACTGCCGGAAACCAATTATTTAAAAAACTCTGCATTATTGGGTTGGTTAGTGATTTGGTTGATATGGTCATCATAACCATAGCCACTTTTCTCTTTTTCCAAGATTGGGATTCTTATGCGTGGGGTATGCTGATTCTGACTCTGCTAGGGGTTACATTTGGTTCTGCTTTGTGGCTTAGTAGCCTAGGGAAACAGCAACAGGCACAGCGTGTTCTAGTTTACTTGTTGCTGGCGCTGGCTATTGTTGCAGAACTAACTATCGGCAGCAGCATTCCGCTTCTCACAGTCCTTTTTTTGATACCGCTGATTCTTGGTATAATATTGCTGGAAAAAACCGAGGCAATTATCCTAATCCCCTCAATCACTTTCCTAGCGCTGGGAATAAACCTCTATACTATGTCAAACCCATCCACTCCGCACTCCCAAAGCTTTATGATACTAGCCAACACTCTTATAATTATGCTGTATCTCCCCGCGGTTTCGATACTGACGCTAATCCCGGTGCTATTTGGCAAAAAAATGCAAGAGCAGCTTTCTACCAAGAAGGAAGAACTCGAAGTGACGCTGAGTTCGATTGCCGACGCTGTTATTGCGCTTGATACCACCGGGAAGCCGCTATTGCTCAATTCGGTAGCCGAAAAAATGCTAGGGCTGACTCTGGCGGAAGCAGAAGGTAAAACGCTAGAACAATTACTGCCTATCAACTACGGTGATACTACAATGGACGTGTATGTCCAACGTGTAATGAAATCCGATCAGATTAAGTCGTTTGAAAATAGGGTGTTTTTGTCAGGGCAGGAAAAAGTGTTGACCGGAAATATCTCGCCCCTCCGCGACTCGGCTAATCAAATCATCGGGGTGGTGGTGGCTTTCCGCGATGTTACAATCCGCTATCTGATGGATCAGGAGTTGCAAAAGACTGGCAAACTCGAATCGTTGGGGGTGCTGGCGGGAGGTATCGCCCACGATTTTAATAACATTCTCACCATTATCTTGGGCAATATCGCGCTGGCTTCTCAGTTGAATGGCAAGGAGTCCGGTGAAGCTTTGGAATCTGCCGAAAAAGCCGCTAACCGGGCATCCAATTTGGCACAACAATTGCTCACTTTCGCAAGGGGCGGTGAACCTCTCAAGAGCAATCTCCGTCTGGAGAAGTTGGTACGCGAGGAAAGCAAGTTTGCTAACCATGGTTCCAATGTGGAGCTAGAATACAAATTTGCGCCCGACCTTTGGTGGGTGGTAGGGGATAGGGGGCAATTGGGGCAGGTAATTCAAAATTTGGTGATAAACGCTAGTCAAGCGCAACCTAACGGAGGTAAAATTGAGATTCGGGGGCAGAACCTGATTTTGGATGAGGAATACGGGCTGCTGCTACCAGACGGGAAATATATCAAGATTTCGGTGCAAGATTGGGGTTCGGGCATCGCTCCCGAAAATCTCTCCAAAGTATTCGACCCCTATTTTACCACCAAGCAGAGCGGGAACGGTCTGGGATTGGCTATCAGCTATTCCATTATCAGGAAGCACAACGGGCTTTTAATGGTAGAATCGGAGCAGGGCAAGGGTACAACCTTCCATATATACCTACCCGCCCTTGAAAGCATCCCGGCGGATGACCACCCCAATACTGAGCCGGCGCTACCCGCTCGAACAGGGTTGCGGGTGTTGGTGATGGATGATGAAGTCGGAATCAGAAGAATAGTGACGCGAGCATTGCAGCGCGAAAAACATGAAGTGGTGGAAACGACAGATGGGGCGGAAGCGATTGAACAATATAGGCAGGCACAACTAGAGCGGAATCCTTTTGATGTGGTGTTTATGGATTTGACTATACCCGGAGGTATGGGCGGCAAGGAGGCAATCCAGAAATTGTTGGAAGTGGACGCAGCCGCAAGGGTTATCGTTTCCAGCGGCTATTCTTCCGACCCTGTTATGGCGCACTACGAGGAATACGGTTTCAGGGGCGTGATAGCCAAGCCTTTTACTATTAAGGATTTGCTGCGTGTAATCGAAGCGGTAATGCAGGGCGATTCGCTGCCAAGCCCAACACCCGCGTATCATCGAGGGTAAGAGCAACCTCCCACAGAACCCGAACCCATTTCCCATAGGGGCGTATTTGAATACGCCCTTCCCATGATTGCCCCAAACCCCCCCGAACGCTCTAAACCCATTGCGTATTGACCATATTTAAGGGATAATTAACAAGTACGTAATGATAATACTGTTGTAAAAAGAGAATCTTTTTGAAGAGCTTTAAAATGCAACATATGGAAAATACCGCAATGCCTCCTTCTGATGAGAATCTCTCTTCATTAATCTTGCAAGAAGTTTTAGAAAGCGCTACCTTCCCTTGCTTCTCACTGGATAGGAACTACTGCTACACCAGCTTTAATAAAAGTCATGCCCAACTTATGCGGGCAATATATGGCGTTGAAATCCAGATGGGACAAAACCAAATGGATTGTATAAATGAAACAGATCGGGAAATTGCCAAATATAACCTTGACAGGGCTTTTAGCGGTACGGCAGGGAAAGTGGAGGCTTATTTCGGCGCAGGTGTGCAAAGCAGACACTACTTAAAGGTTATTCATAATCCCATCAGAGATTCTAGCGGGGCGATAATCGGCGTAGTGGTATTGGCGCAGGATTTGACCCACCAAAACCAGATGGAAAGTAGCGAAACCGAAAGTCGAGAACGCCTGCAAATGGCGTTGTCGGCGGCAAAACAAGGGGTTTTTGATTTAGATTTAAAGACGGGCATAGGCTCTATCAATAAAGAATATTTCGGCATGCTTGGCTACGAGCCTACCACGCTACTTGAAAGTATAGACGTGTGGGTTAAGTTTTTGCATCCCGATGACCTAACCCATAGCCTAGCGGTAATGAACGATTGCATCAGCGGTAAGCTCACCGAATACAGGTTGGAGTTCCGCATGCGTACCAAAGAGGGCGGCTGGAAGTGGATTCTTTCGCTAGGCAAGGTGCTTGCGCGGGATGGGGAGGGAAAAGCAACCCGCATAATCGGTACGCACACCGATATTTCCCCGCAAAAAGCCGCCGAAGAGCGTATTCGCAAGTTGAGCGATTTGTATGCCGCCCTTAGCCAGACCAATCAGGCGATTATTCGCATTAAAAGTCGGGAAAGCCTGTTCAATGAAATTTGCCGCATTGCCGTAGAATTTGGCGGCTTGAAGATGGCATGGATTGGGTTGCTTGAGCCGAGCGGAGAGCTTATAGTTCCAGCGGCAATGTTTGGCGAAGGGTTGGGTTATCTTGACTCTATCAAGATTTCGGTTAGCCCCGATGTGCCGGAGGGGCGGGGTCCCACCGCAACTGTCTTTCGCGCAAACCACCATTATATCTGCAACGATTTCTTTAACGACCCCATAACCTTGCCGTGGCGGACACAGGCAGAAACCTTTGGAATACGCGCTTCTGCCGTTTTCCCCTTGTTAGAATCCGGCAAGGTAATCGGAGTTTTAACCCTTTATTCTGGCGAGGTTGGTTATTTCGATAATGAAATAATTCAATTGCTGGATGAGATGGTAATGGATATTAACTTTGCGTTGGAAGTTCTCAAAAATGAGGCAACGCGAGGGCAAACCGAAAAGGCATTGCAGGAGAGCGAGGAGCTTTTCCGATTCCTTGCCGAAAACGCTGCCGACATGGTTTTCCGAGATAAGCTTGACGGTTCAATTGAATATGTCTCCCCGGTTTGCCGTACCTTGCTGGGTTACGAACCGGAAGAAATGATAGGGCAATTGTCCACTGCCTTTTTCCATCCTGAAGATAGAAAAACTTTATATCAAAACATCCGCACCAACGCTCGCAGCATAGAGGCAAATCCCGTTATGCACCGGATGCTGCGTAAAAACGGTGAATATATCTGGGTGGAAACCGTTCTTCAGCAGGTAATTGACCCTGTTTCGGGCGTGCCGTCCTATTTTGTAGGCGCATCCCGCGACATCAGCAAACGGGTAAAAGCCGAAGAGTCATTGCGAGAGAGCGAGGAACGCTTCCACCTTGTCGCCGCAAGCTCCAGCGATATGATTTGGATGATGGATATGGAGGGCAATTTTACCTATGTCAGCCCTGCCATAGTGCAGCTTAGCGGTTATACTGCTGAAGAAGTTTTAAAACTAAATGTAAAAGAAACCATGACCCCCCAATCTGTCGCAAGTATCCAACAGGGTATGTTAGAAACCATCAAGGCTGTAAAAAATGGGACTTACAAGAGGCAGGGGAAATTATACACATTGGAGCAATACCGCAAGGATGGCAGTATGGTATGGACGGAGGTTCCTGCCAACCCAATGCTTGATACAACCGGGAATCTCCAAGGCTTTCTGGGTATCACCCGCGACATAACCGAGCGGTCAAAAGCCGAAGAAGCCATGCGTAAATCGGAAGAAAAGTTCTCTAAAATCTTTAACGTTAACCCTGCGACGATTATAATCACCAGTCAGGAAGGGGAAATCCTTGATATGAACCCTAGCGCGTGCAAGCTTTCCGGCTACACTCGCGAGGAATGTATCGGGAAAAATGTTACACAGATTGACGGTTGGTATGACCCTAAACGTAGAGCGCTAGTCGGTGAGATGCTGTTTAAGCAGGGCTATATCCATAATGTTGAAACTAGCTTCCGTGCAAAAAACGGGAATCTCCTCCAAATGTTGGCTTATTACGAAATCATAGAGCTTGACGGGGTTCAACGAGTTCTGTCGTTGCTTACTGATGTAACCGAAATGAAACAGGCAGAAAAAGCCCTTCGCAAATCAGAAGAAAAGCTCTCTAAAATCTTTAATTCCAGCCCGTTGCCGATAGTTATTACAAAGCTGGAAAGTATCGAAATAGTGGATGCCAATGAGCAAGCCCTCGCCTTTTTTGGCTATACCAGAGAAGAATTTATCGGGCAGACCACCAAAGAGTTAAATCTATTGGGTAAACCTGAACTTATAGTCAGTACGTTAGAGACGCTAAAAAAACAGGGTTATATTCATAATTTTGAAAATGAATATCTCACTAAAAGCGGTGAAATCCGCAATGTAATAGCTTTCTTCGAGTTAATGGAACTGGAAGGCATACCTTATGTTTTGGCGATTTTGAACGATATTACTGAAAACAAGAAGGCGCAAGAGGAATTGACGAAGAATAGGGAGCAACTTTTCCAAGCGCAAAAAATGGAAACGGTGGGCAGGCTGGCAGGCGGGGTAGCGCACGATTTTAACAATCTGCTAACGATTATACGGGGTTATACCGATTTATGGGAAATGAATTTAGCTGAGAATGACCCGCACCGGGAAGACTTGCAGGAAATTACTAAAGCCACTCAGAAAGCGATTGCTCTGACTCATCAATTGCTGTCAATGAGCCGCCGCCAGTTAGTGCAAAGTAAGGTGGTAGATTTAAATGAGCTAATTCTCGATGTGGAAAAGATGCTAGGACGCTTAATCGGCGAAAATATAGAACTGGTATGCGAGCTAGAAAAAAATCTTGGGAAAGTGCAGGTTGACCCCAGTCAGATACAGCAAGTTATTTTGAATTTGGCGGTTAATGCCAGAGACGCTATGCCCGGCGGTGGCAGGTTAAAATTGAGAACATATAATGTTGAAATTAATGAGACTTATTCCGATAAGCATCTATTAATGAAACCCGGCTCTTATACTATGCTGGAAATCAGCGATACAGGCGTAGGCATGGATAAGGAAACTTTGAACCATATCTTTGAGCCTTTCTTTACTACCAAAGAATTGGGGAAAGGCACTGGCTTGGGTCTTTCTATTGTTTACGGGATTGTACAGCGGAACGAGGGGCATGTGTGGGTGTATAGCGAACCCACTTTAGGCACAATTGTCAAGATTTATTTGCCCTGCGTGAACGATGCGAAGGACGCTCCCGCCGAAAAGCTTGTGGAAACCAAGCCAACAATGCGCGGCACCGAAACTATTTTGCTGGTGGAAGATGATGTATCTATTCTCAAGCTGACGGGGCGGATTTTGCGCGGCAGCGGTTACAAGGTGCTGGAGGCGGCAGACGGTATAGCCGCTCTGCAATTGGTACGAGAGTACAATAGTCAGATTGATTTGGTGGTAAGCGATGTAATTATGCCTAGAATGGGTGGTCCAGAACTTGCCAAGCAGCTTAAAACCCTATCCACCAGCTTAAAAGTGCTTTTTATGTCGGGTTATACCGGTGAGTTTATCTTTGATGACAAGTTAATACCCGATTCATACTATATCCATAAGCCCTTTACGCGAGAGGAATTTATCCACAAAATCCGCGCCCTTCTGGATGACCCTTTGCAAGAACAAGAACCATAAAATCGCAAATGTCGAGGGCAATAGCCCTCTCCCACAAGATGCGCCCTCGTTCGGGTGGCGTAAATCTCATGGGATTTGTAGGAGCAACCTCCGTGTTGCGACAAGAACCGCCCCTACGGGTTAATTCTCATGGATTGGGGGGCTATTAGGAGGTGTAAATAATGTTACCTTGACCGTCCACCTGTACCTTCAAAGCCGGAAGCGCGATGCGTCCGGGGCTTCGGGTGGCTGCGCCGGTGGAGGGGTCAAAGCACGCCCCATGCAGCGAGCAGTATAATTGCTTCAATCCCTGATTGTACACTAGGTCAAAGGGGCGATGCGTGCAAATACCGCTAAAAGCTTTAACCGAGCCGTCCGCCGTCCGCGTTACGAAAGCCCTTTTGCGAGTATCGGGCGTAGTGAATTGCAGAACCGTACCCACCGGCAACGATGCAAGCGTGGCAAGGGTCGTTCCGTTTACAACAGCCGCCGCGGTATTGGGTTTCGCTTGGGCGGTAGTAGCGGGTTGGGTAGTAGCAGCAGCTGGGGCTTGAGTTTGTGCGCCCCGCGTAGGTTGCGTGCCGGACGGCAGAGTACCCCCAGCTCGCCCTGTATCATTACCGCGTATTGGGGCAGTAGTAGCGGGGGCGGTGGGAACTTTTGGCGCAAGGTCGGCAACTGTCGTTTGGCTATTTTCCTTGAAAAGCAGCGGGCGCAGCAACATGCCACCGCCAAAACCTGCCAATACCGCCGAACCCATAATTATCACGAAACGGCGGCGTATAACCGAACTATTTTCAGACACGGGAACGGGCGCACCGTACAACCCAGCGCGAGAGCGGTCACGCGCCCTAACTATCACGATTCCAAGCCCTTGCACCATCAAGGTGAGAGCCACCAACCCTAGCAGCACGAAGTATAGGGCGGTTTCGCGCTCGTTGAACATCAGGTAGCCGAGCGTGTGCAGCGCGGTTAGACCAAACAAGGGATAATTGTAGCGTTGGACATATTTCCAGCGTTTGCCCTTCAAATATTTAAGGGAGAAATTGTTGGAGAGCAGCAGCAATACCAGCGTTATGATAGTGGCGAGTAGCCCGGAGTAATTGGCTAAACCGAAAGTGTTTAGCTGCGGTGCGCCATTTTCAAAGAAGTAATAGAGCATACCGCCAGTAGGGTAAAGCTGGAACGAAACTATCACATGCGCCAGCGCGGTTAGCCCCATCCAGATGCCGAAATCGCGCCGTAGGTTCAGGTTGACGGGGTTCTTGCGCTTTCGTAGCAGGTTGAGGGGACCGATTGCCAACGTCACCACCAGCAAAATCAACGCCTCGTAGCCAAGCCCATCCGTTATTACCACATTTAGGGGGGCAGCCGATTCGACTATGTACGCCACATAGCAGGATAGTACGGTGAATAATGCCAATCCAGCATGGCTGAGATACCGGGTTTTACCAAAACGTGCCATATAAAGAACTCTCTCCAAAGAATAAATGCTTACGCTCTTGAATATTCCAAGCAGGTTGAGCGTCATTGCCTACCTTTTATTGTACAAGGTAATACAAGGTAATCTATCACTAGTATAGAATTGATTTATTGGAGAAGGATTAGAAATTGCAATGTAAGTATTAAATAATCGCAAAGAGTTGATTAATTGACCAACCAACGAAGGCGCATCTTGTGGGAGGCTGCTCTTGCCCTTGATGGTTTGCGACCCTACTTGTGGATTGACATGTTTTTCAGGCGGAATATAATTTTCCTTGCGTAAAAACATATTAAAAAGAAGGTAAAATGACTCTCCAAGAAAAAACGCTACTCGCTTTACTGGCAGGCGCGGATGACCAACCCGCTTTGGTTGCGCCCGATAAACCCTCCCTGACCTACGCTCAGCTGAAACAGAATATTACCGCTTTGGCGGCAACCCTCAACGGGTATGGTTTGGGACGAGGCGACCGCATCGCGCTTGCCATGCCAAACTGCCCCGAACTAATTATTGCTTTCTTTGCGGCGGCAATGTGCGGAACTGCTGCGCCCCTAAACCCTAAGTATAAACAAGATGAATTTGCTTTTTATTACGAGGATACCCAAGCAAAGGCGTTAATCACCCTACCCGGTACGTTGGAAGCGGCACATGCGGCGCGGTTGCCCGGTATGGCGGCGCTTAGCGCGGTTGCCGATGAGGCGGGAAGCGTTTCATTTCGGCTGGAAAGTGGCGGCGCAAAAGCGCGTCCGGTGGAACTGGCGCAATCCGAGGATGTGGCAATGATTCTCCACACCAGCGGCACTACCAGCCGCCCCAAGCGCGTACCGATTCGCCATCGCAATATGGCGGCTTCTGCCCATAATATTATCGGCACATATAACCTGACTGAAGCCGATACCGCTTTGTGTGTGATGCCGCTTTTCCACATTCACGGCATTATCGCCTCGATGCTTTCCACCCTTGCTTCGGGCGGTACCCTGGTTTGCCCGAACGGTTTCAATGCGCTGGAATTTTGGGGCATCGTGGATAAATTCAAGCCCACATGGTATTCGGCTGTCCCCACTATGCACCAGATGTTATTGGCGCGTGCCGAGCGAAATCTGGAGGTTATCAAGGCGAACCGCTTCCGCTTTATCCGCTCTAGTTCTGCGCCCCTCCCGCCCATTATAATGGAACGCATCGAGGCATTATTCAACGCGCCTGTGCTGGAATCCTACGGCATGACCGAAGCAACCCACCAGATGGCATCCAACCCGCTCCCGCCTGCACAGCACAAAGGCGGTTCGGTGGGCTACGGCTTTGGGGTAGAAATCGGGATTATGGATGAGGCGGGAAATCTATTGCCAAATGGCACAATCGGCGAAATCGTGGTAAAGGGGGCAAATGTGGTGGACGGCTACGAAAATAACCCCGATGCCAACGCCGCCGCCTTTACTAACGGTTGGTTTCGGACGGGCGACCAAGGGCTTATTGAGGCGGACGGCTATTTATCGCTGACCGGACGTATCAAAGAGCTTATCAATCGGGGCGGGGAGAAGATTTCGCCGCTCGAAATTGACGATGTTTTGTTGCGTCACCCTGCAGTAGCCGAAGCCCTTGCCTTTGCCGTTCCCCACAAAACGTTGGGCGAAGAAGTGCATGCGGCGGTAGTATTGAAGGGCGAGGCAAGCGAAAGCGAGTTACGCGCCTATTGCCAAACCTTGTTGGCTGAATTTAAAGTGCCGCGCAAGATTCATTTTGTTAGCGAGATACCGCGCGGCGCAACCGGAAAATTACAGCGTATTAACATGGCGAAATTGCTCCACATCACGGGGGATTAATGAGAATCGCGATTGTTGGCGCGGGTGCCATTGGTGGCGTCACCGCAGCGCGGTTGAGTCGCGCAGGATGC
>NZ_JBAXHI010000053.1:0-21061 GCF_037138995.1 Candidatus Chlorohelix sp.
GTTTGACCAGAAGAGGGCAAGTGCCTATTGTACTGGCTGCTATTAACAATGCTGTTTTAGCTTGGATGGATTTCTTGAATGTCCAAAATGTTTTTCTCTGAAAAGCCCTGCAGCACCACGACAAGCTTAAGCCAAATCAAGGCTATATGGTATAATCAAACTTCCCTAAAAAACACATAAGTACACTTAGGAGGTAGGTTCAATGGCGAATGAGGTAGTTATCCTTGACGGGGCGCGTACCGTTTTTGGAAATTTTGGCGGAAGCCTTAAAGATATTTCAGCAACCGAGTTAGGGGTTTTAGCCGCGAAGGAAGCCATCAAACGCAGTGGCGTTGAGGCAAGCGAATTAGATAATGTGGTTTATGGGAATGTGCTGCAAACCAGCAGTGATGCCATTTATTTGGCGCGGCATGTTGGCTTGAAAGCTGGTGTGCCAATTGAAACTCCTGCCCTTACCGTCAATCGGCTATGTGGTAGTGGCGCACAGGCAATCGTGAATGTGGCACAATCTATACTTTTAGGGGAAAGCCAAGTGGCTTTGGCAGGTGGCGCAGAAAATATGAGCCAAGCCCCGCATGTGGTACGTGGTGCGCGTTGGGGCTATGGCTTCGGGGCGAACAGCGCTTTTGAAGATTCGTTGTGGACTGCGCTAATAGATAGTTACACAGGACAGGGTATGGCGATTACCGCCGAGAACCTTGCCGCTAAATACGATATAAGCCGCCAGTTTCAGGATGAATACGCTTTACGTAGCCATAAAGCTGCCCAGAGTGCCACCGAAAAAGGACTGCTTGCTGAAGAAATCGTGGCAGTTGAAATCAAGGATAAAAAAGGAAACGTAAAGCGCATCGAGCGCGATGAGGGTATCCGCCCAGATGCCAGCCTTGAAGCGTTGGGCAAACTGCCCGCCCGGTTTATTAAGGAAAACGGCACGGTTACAGCGGGCAACGCCAGCGGTATCACCGATGGAGCGGCAGCGGTAGTGGTTAGCAGCGCGGAGTATGCGCTTCAGCATGGGTTGAAACCATTAGGGCGAATCGTAAGTTGGGGCGTTGTAGGGGTTGAGCCGCACATTATGGGCATAGGTCCCGCGCCTGCTATTCGGCTTGCTTTGAAACGGGCTGACCTCAAATTGGACGACATTGATTTGATTGAGGTGAACGAGGCTTTCGCAGCACAATGTTGCGCGGTTGAGAAAGACTTGGGCATCAAACGCGAACGCTACAACGTAAATGGGGGCGCAATTGCTCTGGGTCATCCGCTTGGAGCGAGTGGCGCACGTGTCACTCTGACGGTGCTGTACGAATTGCGTAGGCGGGGCGGACGTTACGGTATCGCCAGTGCATGTATCGGAGGCGGTCAGGGAATCGCGCTTATCGTAGAAAACTTGCATCGCTAAAGTTGAATCCCCTTCTGATTTTTAGGAGGGGATTTTCTAATATAATATCCTGATTTTTTATAGGAGGAAATCATGTCAGAATCTACAACTTTAGTTACAATTATGGCTGCCACCCAGCGCGAAATCTATGAAGCGTGGCTCGATAGCGCCGGACATAGCCGTATGACCGGAAGCCACGCCATAGTTAATCCAGTGGTGGGAGGCAAGTTTAGCGCGTGGGATGGGTATATCGAAGGCACAACCCTTGAGTTACAACCCTACTCGCGTATTGTACAAGCTTGGCGTACCAGCGAATTCCCGCCTGATAGCAACGATTCACACCTCGAAATTTTGTTAAAAAAGATAGATGAAGATAAAACCGAAGTTACGGTGGTGCATACCGAAATTCCAGATGGTCAAGCAGAAGACTATCGGCAAGGCTGGGAGGATTTTTATTTCAAACCTATGCTGGAATATTTTGGTGAAGAGTGAGGGCAAAAAGAGCCACATACACTTTTAGAGGAGTGGCTTTTTCAGCAATCGAACTTGCCTAATGCACCCGGCATTGAGCGCAGTAGCAGTTGCGAAAAATAAGAACTGAATCCCGGTTTCTGAATTTCACAAATAATACAGGCTGTTTAGGGGCTTCAAGGCAAGGTGAGATACCATCATGTCTTTTTCGATAGGCGCCAAGCTATTTTTTTCCAAATTAGACGACATAGATAATTTAAGTAGCCTGCACTCGCAAGAGCCATAGGCGCTGTCAAGATTAATACGTATTGTCTCCATTTAGTGGGCCAAATCAAAAGGAAAAATAGATTAACCCCTATCAAAACTAGTAATAAACGATCCTTTTTCCATAACCGCCACATTGAAAGTATGGTAATAATTGTAACCAAGCCTTGCACCGGAAATGGAAAAGGGTAAGTATTATTGCTAGGCATTTCTGGCTCAGAAAATAACCAAATAATTGGCTGATACCAGATATGCTCAGATCTGGCAACTGGAGCGCTACTGGTATAATTTACACTGTAAGTCAATGAATGCAATACCTGACCTATCGGATTAAACCATAATATCGGATTTGTTAGGTAAAACACCAGCAAGGCAATACCAAGCCAAATTGGAACTAACCGCCATGACTTTATGTCACGCCAGAGCATCCAAATCAATGCGGCAATTCCCCCAACCGCATAAATATATTTGCTTGCCCCAGTTAAACCAAGCATTATGGCGGCAAGCCACCATTTCCAATCCCCATTGCGTTTGGAGTGACGTAATAAAAGCAACATCAAGGTAGCGAAAAGACCAGATACCGCTTCCAAATAGACTTCGGAAGTGTACTTTATATTAAAGCCATTTAGCGCTATCAATAATCCTGCTAATGGATTTTCCATTGCCACAGCCCCGACAGTAATTGAAGCAACAGTAGCATTAACATATCTCTGATTTAGCCAACGCGGGTCAGTGTCAAGCCGCGTTACCACTGAATTATAGTCATTATTCCAAAGCATAATTGCCCCAAAAATGAGCTTGGCTAGAATCGGATGCTCATAATTTTCCTGCTCATTAATAACTCCTACAAAATCACCTGCTGACAGGTGCTGTGCATAAAGCCGGGCAGCTCTAAGATAAACCGGTTCGTCAAAATCGCCTTCCAAAGTTACCACCGCAGATGAACGAATAAAGAGAGCTGCTACGATAACACAGGCTACTAACGTGTACCTAAACCACAGTAACAATACTATTTGCAGTTGTGTTCTGTATGATTGTTCTGGTTTTAATTGAAGCCCAAATCTGTAATTTGTAATGATTATAAGCGCAAGGCTTGACGAAACTACAGCTAGGAAAAAAGTAAGCGGGGCTTGATTATTTAAAACTAGGATTAGACTACTGACTATGAAAACAACTGTTATGCCTACCTTTAACCACCGGATAGTTAATAGGTAAGTTGCAAGTGGCAGAGCAATACCCCAAGCTAGGCTTACACCATTTTCGCACCACCATATATTGTTGAGGATTCTGATTGCTACTATTATCAAAAGATAGATACAAGCTATGCCGAATGCGAAAAGACTAGAACGGTTTTTTCCAGAATTAAATTGTAATGAATGTTTAAGAAGAATATAAATTGCAGTGAATACTACAGTCCAACCAAGCCATTCAAAAAGGGGTGGGAGTATTAGCATTCCTGCTTTTTCAATTGAAACCTTGTTAAGCACCAACCCTAGTTTTCTGGAATCGCCCTTAGGCTGAAACAGGTCGCTGCCAATCACTAACTTGTTTGGAGTAAGTCGAAAACTCGGAGCAAATCCTTCTGTTTCTATAGTTAGCCGACCATCCTTAGCAGGTGGCTTTGTGGATACCGCATTATTGAAAATAAAGGGCGTGGTTTTATCGGTGGTTAAACTGACAGTAGGGGCGTTGCCATCCGGTCTTGGCGCTAAGCCAACAAAAGTTACCTTAGTGGGCCAGCCTATATCGGGTAGTTCTACTGTTGCATTATTGCTATTTGTCCAGCGAAAGCTAAAATCCGCATTACTTTCCCTAACGCTAAACCCTTCCCCAATTGCCCAAGCATCAGACAATCGCCCTACATCTACAGTATAATTAAATGGAAGCTGATATACCAAAGCAAGAACTATCAGGAAAAAAAGAGGAATTAACCCCTTTTTTAAAACCTCAAGAAACCTAGCATATCCGAAATTATTTAATAAGTTCATTTTGGTTTCCATGATAGAATCCAAGAAAAATCGGATTCTTCCTAGATTTTAGTGATTCAGTAGCTTATTGCAGCAGATATTAAACCACTTACCATGCATTTTTGGCAAACCTCGTATCTCTTCAAATATTTATGGAAGGTTGAAAAAACATCAGATTTGAGATAAGGTCAAAGATTAACTTGACCAGCGAAGATTTGTTGCAAGGGCAAGATACCGCTATAAGATAATGGAGCTATATAAGCTTGAAAGAAAAAAGCTACTGGAACAAACCAGCAGCTTTAAATTTCTCAAATTGAACTGAAACAAGGTTTATTCTTCTATGTTGGTTCCGGAGCGGCGGAAATTTCCAGCCACACGACTGTACAAATTGCCATAAAACTTTTTGGAGTTCTTGTCAAGCTTAACCAAAGATTCAGCCAAAGATGGGCTAATTACCTTCACGATACCTTCGGCGGCTTTAACTACCTTATTATCGAGGGTTTTGGTGCTATCCACTAACTTCTGAAACGAATCAGCAACATTTACTTCATCAGCCATTTTGCATTTTCTCCTTTAAATAATTGAAACTCAGTAATTGGATAGTCTAATACACTTTAATTATAAACCAGCAATAGCTAAAAGTTTTGTTGCCTAAATAACTATCGTAAAAACTCCTTATTTGGTTTTCAGTATCAGCTTTCTCTTTCCTCACTATTTACCATAATATTGACCTAGTATCAATATAATTAATAAGGGATATCCCATCTGTAGGAATCTTTCTAAAAAAGTTGTCTTGAGCTATAAGGAGGGCATCAAAATGGAAAGACTTAAATTGGTGGTTTACTATCTCAGCCTTGCAAGTGGATTACTGCTCCTAATGTTATTGTTAGCCTCTTTCTACAACCTTGTGAATAGCTTTACCGCTACTAACTTGGAGCAAATCAACTGGAATAGCTACAGTCTGCTACTGGTCATACAGCTAATTCCGGTGGTTATTGCCTTCACAAGTGCGCTAATAGCGCGTCACCACCTGCTTTGGAGCGGCTTTTTACTAATGTTAGCCGGTCTTCCGAGCATTGCACTAGAAATGAAATTGTTGGAAAACTCGGAGGCGTGGTTACAACCAATTACGGTGTGGCTGAGTGCCTTATTAATGAGCGGGGCAGCAGCAAGCGCTCTTTCCGCTATACAACCGACACGTCACGTATTACAATAGGCAGCATAGGTAATAAAATAGCCGGGAATTGTAATAATAATGCTTGGTTCTAGCGTAAAGTTGACAAGCCGGGCGGAGCTTGCGTTTGCTAATGTAGTATAGTTCTACAAAGGAGTCATTAAATGTCAGTCAAATGGGATGAATTATTCTCAGAACGAGCGTTGCGCATGAAAAGCTCCGCCATTCGTGAATTGTTGAAACTAACCGAGCAGCCAGATTTTATTTCATTTGCTGGAGGCTTACCTGCGCCTGAAGTCTTTCCCGTAGAAGCTATAGAGCGTGCTACCGTCACAGTTATGCGCGAACATGGCGCACAGGCGTTGCAATACGGCTTGACCGAGGGCTACACTCCTTTGCGTGAACTCATCGCCACACGCCTGAATCACGATGGCATGAAAGTTACCAGCGAAAACATAATGATTACCACAGGGTCGCAACAGGCGCTCGACTTACTCGGCAAGATATTCATAAATCATGACGATTTTATCCTGACCGAATCACCCACCTATCTGGGCGCATTGCAAGCTTGGAACTCTTACCAAGCGGCTTACCTAACCATTCCCACCGATGACGATGGCATGATAACCGATGGGCTTGAGCAACTTTTGCAAAATCACCCGAAGTTCATCTATGCCCTTCCCAATTTCCAGAATCCCGGCGGCTTTACTATGAACGGAGAACGCCGTAACGAGCTTGTCCGTCTTTCCGCAAAATACAACGTGCCGATAGTGGAGGATGACCCTTACGGTGAATTGCGCTACGAAGGTGAACCATTGCCCTCATTGCTGGCATTAAGCGCTACTTTTTATAGCGGTAGCAACTACTATACCGGCAACGTGATTCGCCTCAATACCTTCTCCAAAATCCTCGCGCCCGGTTTGCGGTTGGGTTGGGTGGTAGCCGCACCCGAAGTAATCTTCAAGTTGGCGCAGGCAAAGCAAGGCGCAGATTTGCATACTTCTTCCCTCAACCAGTTTTTGGCTTATGAGCTTTTGCAGAGCGGTTTCCTAGATCAACACATACACATTATCCGCCAGACCTACCGGGAACGGCGCGATGTGATGTTACAATCGCTGCAAGATTTCTTCCCTGAAGGGGTGCGCTGGACTAAACCAAAAGGAGGTATGTTCCTTTGGGTGAGGTTGCCGGAAGGTATGGACAGTAGCGAATTGCTCAAAATCGCCATTGAGCGCAAGTTCGCTTTTGTGCCGGGGCGCAGCTTCTTCCCGAACGGAGGCGGCGAAAATACTATGCGCCTAAACTTCTCGAACTCTACGCCACAGAAAATTCGGGAAGGTATCCGTCTGCTAGGCGAGCTTTTAAAGGAGCATATTAGCCAACCAATTCCGTCTGTGGTTAGCTGACCCTGATTTTATACATGTCCTTATTTAAATAAATTCTGAAGCAAGGGTGTTAATGAAAAATCTCAATAATGAGACCAAAGGTTTGTTTTTAGGTCTAGTCGGTGTAGCAATCTTCAGCATGACTCTCCCTGCAACTCGCATTGCGATAGGTAGCTTCAGCCCGTGGTTTATCAGTGACGGGCGGGTAGTAGGTGCGGGAATACTAGCAGCATTGGCTCTAATCTTTACCCGCCAGAAATTTCCAAATCACCGGCAGATAGTTCAACTTTATGTCATTGGCTTGATGATTGGGTTGGGCTTTCCTTTCCTTGCCACCGCTGCCATGAGTTCTTTGCCAGCCTCGCATGGCGCAATTACCCTTGCATTGCAACCGCTGACCACCGCACTGGTAGCGGCATTTCGCGCAGGAGAACGACCATCATTTCTCTTCTGGGCAGCCAGCCTCACCGGTAGCGGTGCAGTAATCTGGTACGCATTAGCGCAAGGTGGCGGCTCGCTCGAACCGGCAGACTTAATGCTACTAGGAGCAGTAGCCGCTTCAGGCATAGGTTACGCCGAAGGAGCGCGTCTATCTCGTGAATTGGGAAGTTGGCAGGTTATTAGCTGGGTTATGGTGCTAATCTGGCCGGTGTTGGCAATTATGATGGGCTTTGAAATAGCCAGAACCGGCACAGCCCCGCTCTTTAACGCGCCCCTCGAAGCTTGGTTGTGCGTCTTATATGTAGCGGTTCTGAGCCAGTACATTGGCTTCTTCGCATGGTATCGCGGGTTGGCGATGGGTGGGGTGGCGCGTGTCGGTCAGTTACAGCTATTGCAACCGTTCATGACGTTAGTATTATCCAGCTTCCTACTAGGCGAAAAAATCACCCTCATAACCGCATTGGTGGCGGTAGTAGTGGTTGGCGCAGTTGCAATCGGGCGCAAAGCCCCGGTAGCGTTGCGTCAAGTTACCCAAACAACGCCACCTATCCCTTGCGCTTCTTTAGAGATTGCTGAATTGCAGGAATGATTCTACTTTACCCCTAAATTTTAGGCAGTTCTCAAAGTTAACGCCGCTTGCGGTGAAATAGTCTCAGGAAGCGGTGCGGTAACTTGAATAGCCCTGTTCTATATCGCTTAAACAGAGCAATAGAACGCTCTACCAAGCGGAAACGCCATATCAAATATATAAACAGCAATAGCATTACCAGAGAACCTAGCCAGAAAGGTTTTAGAAACTGCGCCCAACTAGGTACACGGGTAACGTCAAGCGATGAACCGGGAGCTAGTAGAGCAGCAGCAGGTTTAGGTTTCCCATCCGCTTTCAATATGCCAAGCTCTTTTTGTGGACCATTCTGCCACGGCAACGCACCGGCTACCGAACCGGGAATATAGCTGAAATCGTAAAGCGTCCATGCCACATAACCCGCGCTACCAGATGTTCGCAAGAACTTAATGATGTCAGCATAGTATTCAGCCTGTTCTGGTTCAGAATGCCCGTTAGGGAAAAAGGTATTCCATGTGGGCAAACCAAATTCGGTAATCATTATCGGCTTATCGGAGGCTGCCGTTTTCAGGCGGTTATACTCAGTAGGCAAATTCACGGCGGGCGTATAGTAATGAAATGATACAAAATCAACCAAATTGGATAGTGTAGAAGCTGCCGCTGAAGTTGACCAGCCGATTGTAAGTAAATGGTTAGAATCAAACTCACGCGCTATAACCGCAACATGGCGTAACCACAAATCCACCGTTTCGCGCCCACCCGTTTTATAATCCAAATCCGGCTCGTTTTTTAAGTCCCACGCTAACACGGAAGAATAATCCTTAAAGCGGGTCAATAAAGTTTCCAGATGGCGGTCTGCATCAGCCCACAACAAAGGGTTATAATCGGTTCGGAAATCAAAAAGGGTGACAATAACCTTTAGCCCTTGTTGGTCAGCACGTTTCAGGAAATCATCAAGGCGGTCAAGATATGTTTCGGTTGGGCTAGTACCGCCAAACTGTGTAAATGGCACAAAAATACGCAAGGTATTAAGCCCTAAATCTTTCGCCCGCTTTAAGTCTTCATCAATAATAGTCGGTTTGTAAGATAGCCAGAATTTATCCCAAGGAGTAGCTTGCGGATAGTAATTTACCCCAGCAGCTTGAAACGGCTGCCCGTCCAGTGTGAGGGATGCGCCATCCACCCTCACAAAGCCGGGGTTTAGCGCAGTAACAAATTTAGTATCGGATGGGTTGGTTTCGTTGATGCGTACCATATGCCGAATCCGCCAGTTACCATCTTCAAGCAGCATCACCACATCGTAACGCGAGTCCCGCTCATCTGCCAAAACCACCTGCCCGCTTTTGTCTCGAATAATTTGCTCGACTCGTGCGCCTTCCTCGGTAAAAGAAACAATCGAACCGTCTGCGGAATAGAAATGCAAATGTGGGTTATGCTCAGTTGTAGTTTGCGTAATCTTAAAGCCATTTGAAACCGATTGCTGTATCGCATTACTTATAGCCTCTAGGGTTGGTCCGGTAAAATAAGATTTAAGCCCTAAAGGTTCACCCTTTTCCTGAGACAAATTCCATTGAAGCCAAGCTCTTATATAAGCTGACTCTATCTGATCGCGTGTAAAAGGCTCCATCACGCGCCCTGTATCGGGGTCATCAGGTAGCCATACAATTTTAGTATGGTAATCAGGGGGCTTGTTTGGCACGATGTTTAGGGCAGAACCGGGGTCTGCGCCCTGCTGGAAATAGGTTATAATCGCTCCGGTTCCTTTTAGAATCAGGAATATACCAACCAAAGAGATTAGTAACAAAGCAAGCCATATTCCCCTTTTTAACCATACTTTTGACATGCTTTTAACTAGAGGCTAAAACTTGTAAAGCCTTGCCCAGAACCTACCTTCACTTCCACCAGATAATTACCCTGTTGCATACCCGCAATTCTCACTTCTACCTTAGCACGCCCTTGATCGGAGATGGCATTAAAGGTTTGTTTCTGACCGCTTTTGTCGCTTACCGTAAATATCACCGGAGTACCATCAGGGACAAACTGCTGCTGCGCTCCTAATAACGGACCCGCCTCAATAATCACAGCCTTCCCGCTATCGGCTTTGGTAGCGCTGACCGGGAAAACGCCAACCGCAGGTCCGGGCTGTAATGTAAAGGTCAAAACCGAGCTTTCAATACTTAAAACCGTACCCTTAATCTTGATTTGACCAGGTTGTCGAGGAGCTTGCAAAGGAATTCCCGCTATTCCATCAATAGTATAAGCCGGCAAGACCCGCTGCTCGCCATCGGGCAAATCTACTGTAAAAGTAACCAACGTTCCATCTTCAACTTTGTTATCAAATTGGTCTCGGAGAGTAGAGGTACTGATAGTGGCTAATTGGGTACCGTCTGCTGTCAGATTCAAGGGGTCAACATTTAT
Source organism: Candidatus Chlorohelix sp. (assembly GCF_037138995.1). Classification (NCBI taxonomy): domain Bacteria; kingdom Bacillati; phylum Chloroflexota; class Chloroflexia; order Candidatus Chloroheliales; family Candidatus Chloroheliaceae; genus Candidatus Chlorohelix; species Candidatus Chlorohelix sp. Next base: position 10,064 of record NZ_JBAXHI010000053.1, read on the forward strand.
ACTAAACGGTACCGGCAAACCCGGCACTTCATGCAAAATACTTTCAGGACCAAAAACGCCATTAGTAGTACCGGATATAATAGTGTGTCCGGCTTTGACACCGCTATAAATTCGCCACCATGAAAGCAAATTGGTAACTTTAAATACTTGTTCTTCAAGGCGGTCATCCGGTCTTTTAGCTTTCATTTTTATCGGAGTACCTTCCGCCACCGGATTGCCGAAACGGTCAAACGGAATAATTACTACCATGCTCCAATGCTGCGTATCGGCGACAACCGCCTTAGCCCCCACTAAAGGTTGAAGCGGTTCAATCGGTGCGCCCGGTTTCAGCGTCAGTCTTTTTTCAATTTGCACCTGTCCGGCTTTCGCTACCAATGTTACTAAACCCGATTGCTTTGTATCGCTTTCCGGCAAGGTAAAGAAGGCTTCGTTTTTGTTAAAAGTGCCTCGATAAATTCGCGGACCGGCGCTACCATAGGCTATTAAAGTAACGACTGCGCCATCTGGAGCTTGCGAAGCCTTGACAGTTAGGCTTATCGGGATTCCCGCATCAACGCTGTCAGGCGCAGAAATGGTCAATTCTCCGCCTGTAAATGTTGGTGGAGAAGCTGTTGCGCCACAAGCAGTTAAAACCAACGCCAATAATAAGCCGATGAGAAAATAGCTAAGTTGCCTCATCCTGTTGCTCCCGCCACATAGTAATGCACATTAACCCTGACCGAAGAATAGCCAAAGTCTTTGGGCAATTCTATCCGGTCGCTTTGTTGTGGGGACAGATTGAATTTGCTAGACAAAATATTTGAATAGGTATTGCCTTTATCCAACACAACTGAGGTTTCGATTGGTCTTGAAAGCACGATGCTGAATGGCTGGGTTCTTTGCGGGCGAACTGCGCTCTCAACATATTGGTCATCCACCCATGCCACCCTCCCATCATTATCATAATAGGTCAGGAAAATATGTGGGATAGTGGCTTCTTGCGTCCCATAATTAATTAATTGCCCGGTGAGACGCGCCAAACCGTCATCACCGTATTCAATTTTCATATCTTGGAAGCCGGTATCTCTTTGCAAATCACGCCCGGTTACAACCGCTTTGGCATACACTTCAAAAGCAGCAACTTGGTTTTTCAAATCTATTGAAGCCGAGGGTATTATCTTTGGCGGGTCTTCTGGGTTTGGAATCCCTAAAGTTTGCCCTGATACCCCTGCAAAATCTACCCTGAAAGGGGTTATTTCTTTAGGTAATAGTTTGTGAACAATCCCTTCCTGTGCATTGTATTCGGTAACCTCTTTATTGTCCTTATCAAATAGAACCGCTGTGAGAGTTACATCAGCAGGATTTACATCGGTATTCATCAATTCGCCAACAACCGCATACCCGGTGCGACCCTGTACGAAACGGGCTGACATAATTTGCAGCGCCGGGCGATCCAGCACATCCGAAAAACTGGTAGTTTGGGTAGTAACACGCCTGCGCCCCTGCGAATACCAATTAACCTGCGCTTTATCGAAAAATTGATCCGGTGGGATGGTTAAATCAACTTGATTTGGCGTTATATACCATTTACCGCTCCGCTTTACCAGCACATGCTTTTGAATGGTAGGGTATTGCGCCAAGGCGGTAATCCAAACTGTTTTAGCCTGTGCCACCACTCGCTCCGGTTCTGAGGAAAGAAGCGAAGTTCGCACCGAATCAAGTTTACCGTATGAAGCTACCAGCCCATTAGTTACCGATAACTCAAGCAAATACTGTTCATAGCTAGGGCGCACAGCAGGGTCTAAATAGGAATATGCCTCACTAAAGCGGCGGAAGTCTAGCGCATCATAATATGCTTCGACTACCTGTAACGGACTGGCAGGACGTAAAGCTGAGAAAATAACCCCACCTACTCCGGCAATTATGATTATTAATACCGCTAAAGAGCGTGTTACCTGCTTTGAAGGGGGCGCAGGCTTGAGGTTTTTTACCACTATCAGCCAGTCACGCCAGAATTGCCACCTAGTTTCATTGTCGCTTCCAGTTTCTTTGACAGTTGACCAGCGCAATAACTTGCGATCAAAAGCTCGCCAGAAGCGTGAAAAAAGCCCGATTCCGGGTATGCGGATTTTTTTGGTAAACTTGACCAAGCCGATAAATTGAAACAGCCATAACAGGTGATGCCCCCATAACCGCAGGGATAGCGTAAAAATTGCGGAGAATATCGCTGCCATCGGGATAATACCCCACATTATACGCTGGTATATCGGTATCTCTTTGCGAGGCAGTATCTCAGGCAAGGGTGGAATATCCTCACGTTCCCATACCATAATGCCATTTTCCAACCGTTGTAAGCGATGCCAACCTGAGAAATATAATAAGGGGTCATAATATTGGTCATTTGATAATACAAACTTAAGATTATATTTTTCCGGCACTGCCAGAAATTGTTGCAATGAGGTAAGACCGGGTATTCCTCTAAATTTTGCGCCTTCCAACCGCTCGATTGAAGTAGTGGTCAATTCGGGCAAGCGGCGGGCAGAGTGATAATTGCCGTCAACGGTAGTGGCGTTAGTCTGTGCCGAGAGCCATGCCATTTGGTCGCCAAAGCCAAGCGGCAAAAACCGCCAGCGCGAATGTTGGTCTTTTTCAAGGAATGTCACAATCGGCTGCATATCTATAGCTTCCGGCTGAAACTTTCTAAACTGAGTAAAGTTCGCAGTAATCCCTGAGATAGCAAGGTAAAAGACCACCAATATTAAAAGAATTACTTTCCAAGTAAGCGACCCGAACTGATTGCGAAGGTAAGTAGCTAAACCACGCTGCGTCATGCTAACCACAAACTCGCCCAAGAGCGGTAAAAGCAGAATGGTTGCCCAAAAAGTAAAACGGTCGAGGGTAAGTATGTAATAAGCTCCACCAAGTAGAGCCTTTGGAATTGGAGTTGTTCCGCCCGTCCCCAGCAAAACCGCCATCATTAAAGAGAGAGTCAATGCCCATGCCCGCGTACCCAACCCCTTGTAAAAAATATAGGGTAGAGTCAGCAAACTAAGCCCATAAGGTATAAGCCAGAATACTAACCCAGCGTTCATATTCTGGATGTATGAATCTCTCGAAGCATGAGGTATAGAAATCTGCACAATCGGGTCATCTTTGCTCCATAACCAATAAGGCAACACTACCCCTAGCAGCACCACTACCAAACCAATACCGAATATTCCGGCTCTGAAGGTAACTGGAATAATTCTTCTTAGGCGGCGAATAACTAAAGGGAATATTTTTCGAGTAGATACTTCGGAAGGATGTGCAGACGGTTCATCGGGCAGGGGTTGTCTGAATTTATCCACAATACCGGCAAGTAATACCGGACCTACAAAAAATACTGCGCCAAAAAGAGTTGTAACATGATGTCCGGCGGTACAACCGGCTAATACTATCCAACCCATAAGCAGATAACGACGCTTGCCCGTATCCAGCCAATAGCGCACAAATGGCAAGGAGTTGAGCAAAAAACCCAGCGAAAACATTGTCGGCAGTTGACCAAAGAGATGCACCGTTTCGGTAATGCTCGATGAAAATACTGCCAGCAAAGCGGCAAACCCGGCGGCTTCTTCTGTTACCCATATACGCGAAAAGCGATAAACTCCAAGAATTACCATCAAGACGGCAAAAAGCTGTACGATGATAAAACCGTTCAGCAAACCAACCACAGGGGATAATAAGGCAATGGATTGTTGCGAACCGGGAGGGTAGCTGGTCATGGTGAATCCGGTGTACCAGCGGTATTCCCAATGGTCAAACCAAGTTCGCGCATAATGGTCGGCGAAAAAGATGTGGATATAAGCGTCGTAGGTACGCTTAAAAGTGCCGGTAAGCAGCAAGCCACCGTGATACACGAAAGCCAGCGCAAGCGCCAACAAAAGCGATGAATTCTGGCGGGATAGAAATGAGCGCATTTAACTTGCTACTAACTGTTCAAAGCATTTTACCGCAAATAGTTAACTCCACTGCTTACTCTCTTGTCTAACATAGTATCGGGTAATCGGTATGAAGGGAAAGATGCAGGCTTTACACCGTATTTTAGCAAAACCTGCATCTCTCTCATAAACTAGATTACAGCGGTGGTCAAGGTTAAACTTAGCTAATATCAAAAATAGTTAGCCAACTTGGGGACATTTAAGCACATAGCCCACACCGGGTACTGTAATAATATAAACCGGTTCGCTATCTTTATCTTCAAGGTGTGTGCGTAAATGCCTTATATACACCCGCAGATAATCAGTGGCGCTGGAATACTCCGGTCCCCAAACTTTGGTAAGCAAATCGGCATGTAGCATTACTTTCCCTGAATTTATCGCAAGATAATAGAGCAAACGATATTCGGTTGGGGTTAATTGTTTTATAGCGTCTTTTTTTGTAACCTCATGGCGCACAAAATCAATTGAAATATCGCCACAGGTAAAGCTAGGAGAGTATTTATTTACTTCTGTATATTCGCTACGCCGTAGCACCGCTTCAATTCTTGCCAATAATTCGTTGGCATGGAACGGTTTCGGTATATAATCGTCCGCGCCCGCTTCAAACCCATGCACCAAAGATTCTTGGTCATTTCGGGCAGTGAGCATTATAATGGGAACAGTGGAAAACTCGCGTATTCTGCGGCAAACCTCGTAGCCATCCAGTCCCGGCATCATTATGTCAAGTACCACAAGGTCAGGTTTATCATTTTCTACAATATCAAGCGCTTTTTTGCCATCCGAAGCGCTAGTAACTCGAAAGCCCCGTGACTCAAGATTATCCCGTACCAACCTCACAAGACTGGGCTGATCGTCCACAACCAGAATTGTTTTGTCTTTATGTGTCATAAAAAGAACTCCTTTATTCTATAAAGGTATCTTCGTTAACTTTGGCTATCGGCAAAGTAAAGTGGAATTTGCTACCTTTATCAGGTCCCTCACTTTCAGCCCATATTTTGCCCTGATGCGCCTCAATAATACCCCTGCAAATCGCCAAACCCAAACCGGTTCCTTCGGTTTTCCGTGCAATACCATTATCTACCCGAAAGAACCTTTCAAATATTCTGTGCAAATCTTCACTGAGCAACCCCACGCCCTGATCTTCTACCGTTAAATGCACCATCTCCTTACCATTACCTGAATCGAGGATTTCAAAAGAAATTTTGACCGATGAATACTCGCTGGAAAATTTGACGGCGTTATTGATTAAATTACGCAACACCTGAATAATCCGGCGAGGGTCAGCCATCACATAGGGCATTTCTTCATTGGGAGATGCCATAAGCTGGATTGATAGTTGTGGGTATCTGTGCCTTGCTTCACTGATTGCTCGCTCCAAAACTTCGACTATCTGTAACGGTTCTGGAGTTACGGTTAAAACCCCAACCTCAATTTTAGAAACTTCAAGAATGTTATCTATCAGTTCCATCAGCTTGTCGCACTCGTCACTGATAATAGTCAGGTAATCGTGACCTGCTTGGGCGTTCCATGAAACATCATTACGCAATAAGGTAGTTGCATAACCTTTGATTGAGGTGAGTGGAGTACGCAACTCATGAGAAACGATGCTAACAAATTCGCGCCGGAGTCTATCCGCCTCGCGCAAAGCTTCTATCCTTGCAAGACTGGTGAATAGACTATTATTTTCAATTGCTATTGCAGATTGACCAGCCAGTAAATTTGCCGCCTGAATATCAACCTCACTATAAGATTGCTCAGAATTAACGCGCCGGATACATAACGCGCCCAAAGGACGACCTTGTACCTTCATCGGCATTACCAACAAGCAAGTTTCAGTTTGCATCGAAATTGATAACTCTGAATCTAAATCTACCCGTTTATTATCAATTTCTAAAATAGTTTTCTGTTGATTCACTGATTCATTTGCAAGCGTAACTAGTTTAATAAGAAAATCGGTATTGCTTCGAGCATACTGGAATATCTCCGGGAAAACATAATGCTGTAGCAAGAAGGGAATTTTGTCCTGTTTGATTGCTTCCAGAGATTGATTATCAGCAGGATGGGGGTCAATGCCGATAAGGAGTAGTTCCGATTCATTACTTATTTCGTTACCAAGAAAGAGAAAAGCTTCATGTGAGCGCGTTTCATGTAAAGCCAGCGCAATACTTAGCTCTGGCAGATGTGTTTGCTCAGTTTTGGCAGTGATTAACGCTTCAGTGGTAGCATAAACATCCATTAAGGCGTGTAGCCTAGTATTTTCACTTAACAGGCGTTGCCGTTCGATAGTTTGTTGAATAGTTTTTAGCAATTCATGGCTGGTAAAAGGTTTGACTACAAAGCCATGTACACCTAGATTTAGCGATTGTACTGCAAGGTCTAGGGTAGTGTTAGCAGTCATTAAGATTGCAACAATCTGCGGGTGTATATGTTGGATGGCGCGTATAGTAGTCAAACCGTCAAGCCCACCGGGCATACGGAAATCGGTCAGCAACACATCAAAAGACTCGCGCATTGCAAAGTTTATGGCTTCTTGACCGCTACCTAAAGTATAAACATTATACCCGTTAGCATTGAGAACTTTGGCTACGGCATTACGAGCAAAGGCTTCGTCATCAACAACTAGGATAGTCTCTTTCGCCAAGATACTACCTCATTAATTTAGCGTAATAATTAGCGCGTTTATCATAACGGGATCCCTTTAGATGCTCAATGATATGCTGTTTCTTGCAATACTCTAGAGCATAAATAATATAACAGTTATTGATTTACTGCTATATGTTAGCCCTGATTAAAAAATTATCCTTTATTAGTTGCATTATGTCAACAGAGTGGTTGATTCTTCTTTAGGTATATTTAGCGCCTTAATAAGTAGCCAGCCTGACAAGACCCAACCAACAGAAAATAGTATTACCGAATACTTTAGCCATTCTTCAGTCCATGCCGCTAATAAAAATACCAGAAAATTAGCGGCTGCCGCCACCATTGCCAGCGTAAAATAAATAGCAACTTTCTTCCAACTTGAAGATTGTAACAAAAATGCCGCCGCCCACACCCATAAAAGCAACACCAGATATTGTGGGCTAAAAATTCGGTTCGATAGGGTAAACACAGCCACACCCACCAAACTTGCCGCCGCCCAAGCCTCATAAGCAAGCTTCTCTCGCCACAACTTCCATACTGATAACACAAAAACAAAACCAAGCAGCCCTATTTGTGCTACAAGCAATTTATTATTGCCTAAAATAATGCTGGATGGTTCACCCCATGGTTTATCTGGTACTGTATGGGTATTGTCAAAGAAAAAATATTGAACCAAAAACCAGAAACTCTCGCCAATCATGCGGCGGCTTCCCTGAAAACGATATGGATACCAAAAGGCTTCAGCATTAGCCAACAAAAAAGGTAGCATAGTAATTAAGGATAAAACCACAGCAGATAGCCCAAATATGATTAGCTCTTTCCAACGTTTCGCTCTAGCATAAGCTATTGCCAGCCAAGGCGCGATTACCGCCGGAAGCCATTTTGCTAGAAACCCCGCCGATACGGCTAAACCTACGCCAATAATTTGAAAATAACCTGTTTTTTTCAGATTTAGAGAGCCTTCTTTAGCAGGAGTCGGGATAAAGAAATAGAGGGCTAACAACAGCATTGCGGAAGGCGCTATATCAAAGCGGGTATAGTTGAAAAGGTACAAGAAGGGGCAAACAGCCGTAAATGCCGCTAATAGCCAACCTGTCCGCCCCCGCCCCAGCTTTATTCCAGTTGCATATAGCGCATAAGCTGCCGCTAGATTCCAGAACTGCATCCATGCGGGAAATACCCAGTAAAAATTCTGTGCCGAACCACCCGCAAGCCTTTCTCCAACCCAGAAAAGGAATAAGGCAAACTGGGGATATTCCATATAATTACCGTTGAAGGTGGGAGTCAGACCGGAAGCGAAGTCGTGTCCGTATTTATAAAACAAACCAATATCGGCATCACGACCAAAAAGGGGTTTTCCCGGTTCGTATTCAAACGAATAACGAACCCAGATATTTAGAAGATTAGGTAATAATACAAGTAGCCCCAACGACAGCCATTTGCGGCGGTAGGTTTCTTCACTGCGGCGCAAAACAACCCAACCCACCAGAACGAACACAAGTAAATAAGCCACGCCAAACCCAATATACCAGTTTGTTTGCTGGTATCGTTTCAAATCGCGAGTCCAGCCTGCTTGTAACCAAGCACCGGAAAGCCCTGCCAACAAAACTAGTGCCTCAACCCAATAGCTACTTAAACGCTTGATAAACGTGGAAAGGTTCGTTTGTATTTTGGTTTGAATTATACTCATAGCCTGAAATGTTAGCAGCATAATTGAGGTTTGTCCAGAGGTATCGTGTCAATAATCAGGGAATGTTGGCAAAAATTGGGTAGATTTAGGTTCAATTATGGCATTTCTCACTGTATTTACCTATAATTATTGAAAGGATATCTAAAAATCAATTTTAAAATTCATCAAAATGGGGGGAACTTTTTGGCAACCCTTGACGTCACTAATTATAGCGAGGAGAGATTGTTAGAAGAGGGATGCAAAGCCAATAAAGCTTGCAGCCCTTTTTTCTTTTATAACCTACTACCAAAATTCCCCATTGTCTCCCCTTTTAAAATTCATTGGAAAATTGATATTAATACCCGCTACTTTTTCCTTCCTGTGGTGTTTATATACATGAAGTGATTATAAAATCGTTGCCTAAAGCATCACTACGCGAAAAAGTAGCGCCTTATATCCCCAAACTAGGGAGTTTACGGCACGTATAATAAAATTACCAACATTGCTAAAGCTATTACGCGATAGCAATTATTAGACTATATCTTAACGAGCTTACTAATCACAGGTAGAGGTGCGAATAAAATCCGCCTCTGCCTTTTTTTCTTGCTTAGCAAGTAATCCACAAAGCCTAAGCGCCTAGCTTGCTACCAAACACAATTTGGAAAAATAGAGTGGGCGTAGCGCGACCCTAATGCCGGGTTAATTTTAAACGCTCAATTCGCTAGTCTATAATGAAATGGATTTTATTATACCGAAAAAACGTCATAGAGAAGCGGTGATTACAAGGGCTAATTTAAAGCGAAATAATTTACTGATGTGAAATCCCTGTTCCATTATTACGCAAACACGCTCTTACCGATTTGCCAAGATTTCATTGTTTTAGGGCGTGCAGCCATAAAAATAGCCAATAAGGACTAAAAATATTACGTGTTAAATATTGTCTGAAAAGGAATACTGGCATATAATCTTATCAAATTATTAATCTTTTATAAGCTATTTTCATCATACACTAGAGCGGTTCAGTATTTTACAATTTGAACTTGCTATTTACAGTTTGACAACAGGTTGAGTTCGCCAATTGTAAAAAATATTATTCTCTGAATTGCTCTGATAATACACAAGGGGAAATTAATGCTGGGTAACAGTGATGAAAACAATCATGACTTATCTAATAGTGAGTTAATTGCTTTAATTAAGTCATTAAAAGATACAGTGGATTGTCAGAAAAAGGAATTGGAACTTCAGAAGAAAGATTTTGAAAGAAGAATAAACGAACTAGAAAAAAATCATAGCAAAAATTCACAGGATAAACAAGAACAAACATCTGACCAAAGTACCAGCCGTCGCAAAATGCTTAAACGCTTGGGGGCTGCGGCAGCCGGAATTGCTGTAGCAGGCGCCGCAACCATTTCACAGACGGCGACCCCTGTACATGCAGCAGGCGCATTCCAGTTTCAATCCGATGCCACTACAGGGTTAGGAACTTTAGCTGACCCTAACAAATCGACTGCTCCTACTTACTGGACTGTGGTTAATGCCAGTAGTACACCCGGTACGGCTGTGCCTGTACTGGATATTACTAATGCAACCACTACAGGCACACTTTTGGATGGAGTCAAGGTTACGGTTGCGAGTGGCGTGGCGCTCAGCGGTTCATCTACCAGTGATGTAGCAATCAGCGGGACGACTCAAGGTACTTCCAAAGCGGCGGTGAATGGGCTAATCGGTAGCGTTCCCACCATTAATAACAACTTGCTTTCATATACCGGGGCAGTGACAGGCACTTCCGGTAGTTCTAGCGCAAGTACACATGGTGTAGCAGGCTTCAGCGGTAGCACCGGAGCGGCAGGAGTGTTCGGCGCATCCGAAGGCGGTCCGGGTGTATATGGGGTTAGCTCCACCACTTATGGCGGCTACTTTCAGAGTGTTTCCACCTCCACCGCTCACGCCCAATTGAAGGTACAGCCGCATACCCAGAATAGTCTTCCAAGCTCTGGAACTACGGGCGAAATGTATGTGAGCAACGCCGGGCTTTTCTATATTTATACTGGAGGCAATTGGAATTTGATGTCTAATGCGCTCCCCTTTTTCTTCAATGGGACAGCAGGAACAGCAGGAACTCCTCCTAATGTTGCAACTGGCGCTACTACTATAGATTCTAGCTCTGGTGCGATTACTGAACCCGGTACTGCCTCCCCATTACTTAAAATCAATAATACGCGAGGCTCTGGCAGCACCTCTAGTAGCACCTTAAAAGACGGCTTACTGGTTACTTCGACTAACGGTATTCCTATACGAGGTATAGCCGGAGACTCCGCTAATGCCACTTTACAAACCATGATTGGTAACAACAAAGGCGCAGTTGCCGGCGCTTCCACAACTTCTTACGGTGGTCAATTTGGAACAACCCATAGCGCCAGTGGTCAGCTAAAGATAGATCCACACCCTACTGTATCCGGCGCGCCAACTTGGACTGGAGCATTGGGCGAAATATTTATGGACAGCGCCGGGGTATTATGGGTATATTCAAAAGCAACTCCCACTTCTACAGCTGCCGCTTGGAATTTGATGTTAGGCGGGACAGCTTCGACTGGGCTACAATTCACGTTTCTTCAAAGCCCAGATCGGTTTGTTCAAACAAATTACAATGGTGGTGCAGGCTATGGTAACACTTCTACTCCCGGTGTGGTTAACGGTTTTACACCGTTGTGGGCGCCGGCTAGCCTCTCTAAT